>CAZVEV010000012.1:0-24291 GCA_964625865.1 uncultured Planctomycetaceae bacterium
GTTCGAGGGCCTCGATCTTGCCCGCCGGATTCGCGCCGTGGCCCGCTTCGTCGGGGGCCTCCACGTGAACGACAATCAGGTCCACGTCGTCCAGGGCTTCCACGGCGGCCTGGCCCTTACCGGCGTAGTTCGTGTCCAAGTAACCGGTCGCGCCTTCGACCTCGATGCAGGGCCAGCCGATCAGCCTCGCGATGCCCCGCACCAGGTCCACCGCCGTGATCGCCGCGCCCCGCAGGCCGTACTTGGCCTCGAACGGCTCCAACTGCGGCATCGTGCCCTGGCCCCACAGCCAGATGCTCGTAGCCGGGTTCTCGCCAAGGTCGCGCCGCACCGTGTTGATCTCGTGCTGTGGGAACAGCGCCTGGCTGCGCTGGATCAGATCGCAAAGCACCTGCGAGCCGGGGCCCTTGGGCATGTACCTGCCGGCCTCCTGCCCGAGGAAGGCGTGCGGCGGGGTGGTCACGGCCTGCCCGGCATCGCCCTTGCACGTCACCAGGTGGCGGTAGCTGACGCTCCGGTAGAAGCCGATGCTCGGGTCGTTGGTCGCGTCACGCAGCAGTTCGATCAGTGCCCACGCCTCTTCGGTTGCGATGTGACCGGCGGCGTGGTCTTCCATGATCCCGTCGATAATCGTCACGATATTGCAGCGGAAGACGACCTCGTTGTCGGCAATCTCGATCCCCTGTGCCGCCGCCTCCAGCGGCGCCCGCCCGGTGTAGACCTCCATCGGATCGTAGCCGATCAGCGACAGGATGGCCACGTCCGACCCGCAGGGCAGGTCGGTCGGCACGTTGGCCACCGACCCGCACTTGCCTTGGGCGGCAATCCAGTCGAAGGTCGGGATGTTCGCAGCTTCCAGCGGCGTCTTGCCGTCCAGTTCATCCAGCGCCACGTCGGCCGCACCGTCCGGGATCACGATTGCGTATTTCATGGGAGATATCCGTCGTCAGTCAGTGGTCATTGCTCAACGCCGATCAGCCGGGGGGCGGGCGGTCAACTGCTGCCGGCAGCCCCGCCGACGTGCTCAGCATGCTCATCGACAATATCCAGGCAGACAGTTGCGGCTTTTATCACACCCAGGGCGTCGATCTCGGCGATGGCGTTGCGGACGTTGCCTTCCCTCGCCTCGTGGGTGGTGATGACCACCGGGACGCCCGTGTCCGCCTGGTCGTCGGCGGGCTCGTGCTGGAGCGCCGAACAGATGCTGATATCATGCCGCCCGAAGGCCGCGGCGATCTGGGCGAACACGCCCGGTTTGTCCTGGGCCGCCACGCGAATGTAGTAGCGACTCTCGACGTCCTCGATGGGCAGTTGGGTTGCCGGCGCGTTCAGATCCGGCCAGATCGACATCGCCTCGAAGACCCGTCGGGCCGTCCCCGTTGCGACGCTGACCAGGTCGGCGACCACCGCCGACGCCGTCGGCATGCCCCCGGCGCCGCGACCGTAGTACATCGTGTGACCCGTCGCGTGCCCGTAGACGCTGACGGCGTTGAACGGGCCGGATATCCACGCCAGCGGATGGGCCTTCGGTATGAACGCCGGACGCACCCGCAGCGAGATCCCGTTGGATTGGCGGTGGGCGATGGCCAGCAGCTTCACCACGTATCCCAGCTCCTGTCCGTACGTCACGTCGCAGCTCTGCAGCGCGTCGATGCCCTCGACCGGAATCGCGTCGAAGTCCACCGCCTGCCCGAACGCCAACGCCGCCATCACCGCCAGCTTGTGGGCCGAGTCCGTCCCGTTGACGTCCAGGGCCGGGTCCGCCTCGGCCAGCCCGTCCGCCTGCGCCTGCGACAGCGCGTCGGCATAGCTCTCGCCGTTGCCCGTCATCTCGGTCAGGATGTAGTTGCACGTGCCGTTGACGATGCCGTACAGCGCGTCAATGCGGTTGGCAATCAGCCCGTCGCAGAGCGCCCGGATAATCGGCACGCCGCCGGCGCAACTGGCTTCGAACGACAGGCTCACGCCGCACTCGCGGGCCAGGGCGTACAACTCCGTCCCGTGATGGGCCAGCAGGGCCTTGTTGGCCGTCACCACGTGCTTGCCCGCGCGCAGGGCCTGGGCAATGATGTCCCTGGCCAGCGTCGTGCCGCCCACCAGTTCCACCACGGCCCCCACGGCCGGGTCGGTCAGCGCGGCAGTCAGGTCCTCGCTCAGCAGCGACTCGTCCAGCCCCAGCGCCCGCGCCGTCGAGAGGTCCACGTCCACCACGCGGCGGAGTTCAAGCTGTGGGCGGACCTTCGCGCCGAGGACGCCCTGGTCTCGCGTCAACAGCGTCGCGACGGCCCCGCCTACGGTTCCGCAGCCAATAATCGCAACGCCCAGCGTTTCTTGTGTGTCGGTCATTGATCGCATCCCTTTCAAGAGGGGCATGATATCGGCCGGCCCGCCTGATTTCAAGGGCACGGGCGGAGCCCGGCGCCGCGGGCCCGGTGGCGCGAAGCGGTCTCAGGCAGATCCTTGGGGACAACGGAGCTTGTTCACTGCATCCCCGGGGCGGCCGACAGGCACTCACCGTCTCGATGCTTCAACCATCGCCTTCAGCGCCGCGTCGAGTTTCGGCGCGATCACGGGCCAGGTGAATCGCTCCACGCAGGCCGTCGCGCGATGGCGGTCGCCCCGCCAAAGGTCGCCCGACGCGGCGCGCTGGGCAAGTTCCTCCAGGCGGTCGGTCAACTGTGCGGCCGAGCCGTCGTAGAAGAACTCAGCACGTGACGGGTCTTCGTTCAGGGCGAGCACTTCCGGGTAGGCCAGCCGCTCAGGAAGCAGGGGGTAGGCGCCGGCGGCGACGGCCTCGACAACGCTCAGGCCGAAGAACTCGTGCCGGGCCGTCGAGACGATCACGTCGGCCCGGGCCAGGGCGGCAAGGTAGGTCTCGCGTCGGTCGAGGTATCCCCAATGGTCGATGCGGCCGGCGTGGCGCCGACGGGCCCGGGCGAATACCGCGGGGACCTGGCGGAACTGCTCGCCGGTGACACTGAGGCGAAAGTCCACGCCACGCTGGGCCAGTGCGTCAACGGCGGCAAAGAAGTCCTCGGGGTTCTTGTCGTGTTCCCACCGGGCGGCCCACAGTATGCGCAGCGGCCCGGACCGGCGGCCGCCGCGCGGTTCGCACGCGTCGATGCCAAGGCCGACGACGGTGGACTTGGCGGCGATCTCGGGTACTGCGCCGGTGGGGGCGTGGTCCGGCATGCGGACCAGAAGGGCCCGCAACGCCGCCAGGAACTCCTCGCGGTGAAACGCCGAGTTGAACCACACGGCCGTGGCGGCCAGGGCGGTTACCATGTTCGAGAAGCCGAAGTGCAGATCGCGCGGGTCGTCGGTCCGTACGGGGTAGGTCAACTGGTTCTCGTGGAAGTACACCACGGTCGGCCACTGACGGACCTCCGCGGGGGCCAGCCCCAGGAACTCCGCCAAGGGCAGCATGTCGGAGCAGACGATCGCGTCCCACGTCTCGCCGCCGGCCATCCGGGCGCGGACCTGCTCGGCACACGTGACGGCTGAGTGGCGCATGCGCCACTTCCACTTGCGTGCGGGAAGGTGCAGGACCGTCCAGTCGTGCCCACTGGCGCCGACCCACCCGTCGAGAAAGGCCCGGTGGCTCCCGCCGTAATACGGTTCAATCGCGAGAATCCGCATGCGGGTCAGTGTACAGGCCGATGACGGCCTGTGACAGGCTCCCCCCGGACGCCCGCCGACGCGTTCGGCGTCCGGCTACGTCCCGGCCAAGCCCTCTGGGAGCCTCCTGGCCGCCTTTCGCGTCCGAAAACGCCCGGCCACCCCTCGACTGGGCGATAGACGCTCAGGCCGCTTCCTCGGGCGTTTCAGGGGGAGGCCCGACCTGGTGGACCGTCCGGGTTCCGGTGTACATCGGGATCGGGCGGGTAGTGTAGAAGCGGCATCTTGCCGCTTTGAGAAGACCGCCAACACACAATTCGATCGCGTTGCCGCAACGCGGCAGGATGCCGCGTCTACGCCAAGGCCGCCCGACAATCTTGTCCGGAGGCGGTACTACAGTCCCGCGATCACGCCGGCCCACACGTCGCCCAGGCGCGAGCGGTAGCAGCGGAACTCGGACGTGCCGGCGTTGCGAATGAAGGCGCCGAAACTGTCGATGCGGCAGACGGCGGGGAAGCAGATACCGGCGTCGACCTCGAGGGCGTGGAGGTTGGCCTCGGCCTGCTCGCCGACCAGACGGCCCAGCGTGCCGAGGGCATCTTCCATGGCGTCGCTGTCGTAGGGGATGGGGGACTTGGTGAAGCGTGAGATGATCTCCGCGCCGCTTTCGGCGGGCAGACCGAGGAACGCGGACCACCCCACGCCGCCGGTCATCGCAACGACGGCTGCAATTCCGGAGATCCCGGCCGGGTCGACAGCCCGCTTGCGGATCTGGAGTTTCGCGCCGCAGGTGGCGGCGACGGTCAGGACGACGGCGTCGAACAGCGACTCCGAATGTTGAAGTGCAATCGTGCCTCTCAAGCTTGCTTTCGCGATCGTTTCCATGTCTCTAGTCCGTTCTCCGGTGGTCAGACTCTGAAGCCCCGACCGTGCCATGTCTGTCAGACGGCCTGACGCAAAGATGCCGTCCTGCGCAAGTTATCGGCAGCGAATGGGCGTCACCTTAGCACGGAGAACGGCGGTGGCGTGCTCACGGGGCCTTGCTCGGCGTCTTCGGGGCGATCCCGTCAGGGTCCAGGTCCAGTTCCAGGCGGGCTCGCAACGTCGTCTCGTCGAGCGTGAACTCCAGGGCCAGCCCTCTGAACCATCGAAGCAGGGCGAAACGGTAGTCGGCGGGAACGGCGGAGACCTCGGCCAGCCTGCCTGCCGGCCAGGCCGTCGAGCGCCACTGGCCCGGGGCGGCCTTGCTCAAGACGTACCGGCCCTTCAGGGGACATGTCAGCGTGGCGCCCAGGAGGTCCTGGACGGCCCGGCGGCCCCGGGCTTCAGCCAGGCCGAACTGGGAACAGACGGCGTTGATGTGGAAGACGTTGGCCGCCGAGACGGTCCGGGCGCGGCAGTATCCGCCCGCGCGGAGAATCCGGGCGATTCGTCGGTGGGACAGGTCGCCTATCCTCAGGCGGAGTTGGGCCTCGCGGGCGGCGGGGGCGAGCTTCAGTTGCGGCGTGACCCACTCGAGGGTGGGCTTGGAGTTGGCCCAGACCGTGAACCGGTCGAACTGCCTGCCCCAGTACGACCCGCTGGTGCAGTAGCCGTCAGCGTCCTTCTTCTTCCACATGTGGTCGCCGAACGCGTAGGCCATGTAGTGCAGGTTCGGCATCTCGCCGACATACCCCCACGCGCAGGAGTCGTACCAGTCGTTGGCGGGGATGACGGCCCCCGCGCGAACCGTGAACGGGATGATGAAGTCGCGCAGGCCGCCGAACATCCGGCGGACCTGCTTGGGCTCCTTGCCTTCCGACAGCAGTACGTCCACCGAGGCGATGTCGCCGGTGACGGGGGCCAGCGCCTGCTTCGACGTCTGGCGCAGATTCCTCGCGATCCACTCGTAGCGCTGGCGAGCGTAGGGCGTGATGATGATGTCGGCCGTGATGCGCTCCAGGCCGGCCGCCTTGCCCTTGCCCTTCTTCAGGGCGATGATCACGGGGTCCATCTTCTCCCACTGGCCGCGGTAGAACCGGGCGAATCGCTCATAGGCGCGGGCTTCGGACTCCGTGACCCCGGTGATCCTGACGTCGGGCACGGGCAGGAACGTGCCCCTGGCCCCGCGGGACGAGTCGCTGAGCCGATCGCCCGTCATGACCGTTCGCGTGCCGTCCGGCCGCTTTGTGAAGTTGGGGGGCAGGAATCCGCCGGCGATCAACTGCTCGATCGTGTCGGCCGGCGCGCGCTCGGCCCGGGCGGCCAGGCGGGCCAGGTGAACCAGTTCGATATCACCCAGCGCGCGAGTCCGTCGCGTCATCTCCACGCGGTAGTGCGGCGAGATGAGATTGTGGAAGAACGGGTCGGACAGGTAGACAAACAGCGTGTCGTTCCGGCTTAGTGGGACCTTCCACCGTCCGTACCTGAACTCGCTCGATGCGCCCAGGGCGGTCTGTGGGGTCGCGGCCGTCTCAAGGAACCGCGCGGCCAGCGTGCGGGACGTGGTGATCAGGTGATAGTCGCCGCTGATGACGTAGAACGAGCGTACGGCGTTGTCCGGCGTGGAGAGCAGTGAGACCGTCTGTCCGCCAATGGCGACGGTTTTCAGCGTGGCGTTGGCGTCGTCGGTGGCGGCGGTGTCTCGCAGGCGGGTCAGTTGAGCCTTGAGCAGCGTGTTGTTTCGTGCCTGGAAGACGATCCCCACCGCGGCGCCCTCGCGGAGGAATGTGTCGGTCCCCATGATGGCGACGTCGGAGATGATTGCGCCGCCCATCATCTTGGAAAGGATCGACTCCTTCAGGGCTAACTGCCGCTCGATACGCGGGGCCATCCCATGGTCCACGCCGCGCACGGAGACCAGGTTGCGGATCGAGCCGCCCCACGTGTCGATCGTGTTTCGCAGCCAGCGGAAGTTCGCAAAGCTGCCGCAGCGGATGTAAAAGCACTCGATGGGGATGCGCATGGCCATCGGTTCGATGATGGGGGTCCCCTCGACGGGGGGCAGTTGGACGGGGGGGACCTCCGCGGGGCGGGGCAGGGGGCGGTCGGCCTTGGCGACGGTCTTGCGGGTGTCCAGCAGGGTGTTCTTCTGCATGGCGATTCGGACCGACTCGGCGCCCAGGAGCAGGCCGAACATGCGGTCGAGATACTGCTGCCCCGTGAACCGGTAGGGCAGTGAGGGCATGCGGAACTTGAGGCGTCGCGAGAGCATGGCCAGCAGGTAGTTGTCCAGTTGCGGCGGGTAAAGGTCGGCTTCGGCCAGTTCCTCGCCCCGCGTGGTGAACACGTCCCACCAGTCGGCCAGCAGCATCTCGTGGGCGTCGGCGTCGGTCTTGGGGGTGACGGTGATCTTCTGCGTGCGCCCCCAGGGATCCGTGAACGTCAGCTTCAGCGGGGCCGTGCCGCGGAAGAGGAAGTCGACGTTCAGTTCCTCGGGCACGTCGTCGCCTTCTTCCTCGACAATGGCCGTCCCGCCGTCAGCGAAGACCGGATACAGCACGCGCCCGCCGGCCTCGGTAAGACGCAGCGCAGAGATAAACTCGTAGTCGGCCAGACGATTGAGCCCGAGGACCTTGCGGGCCTTGGCGTCCAGAGGCACGGCCAGTCGCCCCGCACCCAGCGGCTTGCCCGCCGCCGCGCGCCCGCTGATCTTCCCGGCCGCCTGTAGCGGTCCCGGCGCCAAGGCCGTTGCCACAACCATCGCGGCCGTGAGGTGACCTCGCCATCGTCCACTGATCCTGCTCTCCATTCTCATCGCATTGCTCCCGTGGCTGCCGAAGGCACCGAATCTGTCTGTTGGAGGACACCCCTTATAGTACATTCTCCCGCCTGTCCCTTGCACGCATGCTCCCGTTTCGTAGCGATCATGTTCCCGCAGGCCCGAAGGTCGTCCCCCTGCAGGATCGAGGATCGTCCTCCTGCAGGCCCGAAGGGCCGAGCGATCTTAGCCGGGCCCGGCAGGGCCCGGACCGTGTTCCCTCTCCAATCCCCAAGGCCCGGAGGGCCGGCAGGTCACTTCCAGACGTATCGCTTGTCATATTCGACCTCGTGCTTTTCGAGAAGAGCGATCAACTCCTCTTGAAACGACATTCTCTTGTGGTGGGCCTCTTGCCTGGCGATGTAGGTCACCACGTCGTCTTTCGCGCTGCGTGAGACCGTGAATGCGCTGTATCCTTCCTGCCAACTGAAGCGACTCAACGCATCGAATGTATCGTGAATCCAGCGCGAACTGCTGGCTTTGACGGCCCCGACGAACTTCGAGATTGCGATTGTCGGTCTGATGATGGCGGCAATATGCACATGCTCCCGTGCCCCGTTGATTGCCAACGGTGTACCGTCGTGAGTGCTCACAATGCCGCCAAGATACTGGCATATCCGAGGGAAGATCTCCGGCGACATGAAAGGGCGTCTCCCCTTTGTCGAGAAGACAATGTGGTAGATGAGATTCGTGTAGGACACCCACATGGTCCTTTCTGCCGCCCCGTCGGGGCTGGGCGCTGTTGGTGTGGTAGTTACCGGGCCCTGCCGGGCCCGGCTAAGGTCGGACGGCCCTACGGGCCTGGCCGCACCCGAAGCCCTGTCGTGTCAGGCCGAGAATCACCCAGAGTATATATCCCATCGTCACGCCCCTTGCACGCGCGTTCCCGGGAGGGCCCATTTCTCGTTTCAGGCCCGGGCCAGGCGTGCTATACTTAAACGTCATGGGTGATCAGCGACAGACGGAGACGGGTAGTTTCCCGGTGCGGCGGCTTCGGCGCCTTCGATACAACGCGACGCTGCGCGACATGCTTGCCGACGTGAAGATCACGCGGGAAGACCTCATCGCGCCGGTGTTCGTCCGCGAGGGCCACGGCGTTTCGAAGGAAATCGTCTCCATGCCGGGCCAGTACCAGTTTTCGGTCGACACGGCCCTTGAGACGGTGCGTCGCTGGGCGGACAAGGGCCTGCGGGCGGTGTTGCTGTTCGGCATTCCCGAGACGAAGGACTCTTGCGGCTCGGGCGCGTGGGACGAGGGTGCCGCCGTCCAGAGGCTGGCCGGCGAGATCAAGCGGGCCCTGCCCGAGATGCTGGTGATCACCGACGTGTGCATGTGCGAGTATACCGACCACGGCCACTGCGGGGCGATCAGTCCCCGCCCGGACGGACAGGACGACGTCGAGAACGACGCCACACTGGGATTGCTGGCCAAGACGGCCCTGTCGCATGCCCGCGCGGGCGCCGACGTGGTGGCCCCGTCGGCGATGATGGACGGGCAGGTTGGCGCGATTCGCGAGGCCCTGGACGACAACGGTTTCGAGACCGTCGCGTTGATGTCGTACGCGGTGAAGTTCGCATCGAACATGTACGGCCCGTTCCGCGACGCGGCCGAAAGCCCTCCGCAGTTCGGCGACCGGCGGACGTACCAGATGGACTTTCGCGCCCCGCGCCAAAGCGGCGCCGAAGCCGCCCTGGACGTCGCCGAAGGGGCTGACATCGTCATGGTCAAGCCCGGCGCGACGTACCTGGACATCATCGCCGACGTCCGGCGCCAGGTGGACGTGCCGGTCGCGGCCTACCACGTCAGCGGGGAGTTTGCGATGCTCAAGGCGGCCGCCCGGGCCGGATGGATCGACGAGAAGGGGGCCGCGATGGAGGTCACCGCCGCGATGAAACGCGCGGGGGCTGACCTGATCATCACGTACTACGCCGAGCAATTGGCCGAGTGGATGTGAGGGTCGCGATGTCGCTGCACACGCCTGAGACATCCGGTGACGGGCCGCGAGACTGCGGGACATTCTTCCTCGACGTGACCGGCGCGTTCGCGCGGGATGACGTGGCCGTGAGATGGACCGACCAGCGGCGCCAGTGCAACGACGAACTGGGCCGGCTTGTCGACCAGGCGTGGGAAGTGGCCCTCTGGCAGGCGAGGAAGACCGGCCAGACGCTCTTCGACGGACCGTTGTGCAGGCTGATCTCGTACCGTGCGGACGACGGCCGATTCGACATGACGCTCGGCCCGGTCAGCTACAAGGAGTTCGTCGGGACCAACCAGACCCAGGCGTACGTGCGATACCTGTACGGCCCGGAAGTGCTCGCCGATCCGCTGGGCGTCTCGGGGGCGGTGGTCTCGGCCGACGGGTTCCTCCTGCTGGGCAGGCGCTCGACGCACGTGGCGCAGTATCCCGAGCGAATCCACCCTGTCGGGGGAACGGTCGAGCCGAGCGACGACGGCGCGCCCGACCCGTTTGCCTCGCTGCTGCGCGAGTTTGTCGAGGAGACCGGTATTGGACTGGATGACGTCGAGGACGTGACCCTCCTGGGCCTCATTCGCGACAAGAACACGGTCCAGCCGGAACTGGTCTTCGACATCAAGGTGGGCGTTGACGCCGCGACGATCCGGCAGGCGGCGCTGAAAGCCGTCGATGCCGATGAGCACACGGAGATTGTGCCCGTTCGCGATCATCCCGCCCCGGTGGTCTCGTTCCTCCAGCAGAGCTTCTCGGAGTTGACGCCGGTGGGCCTGGCCACGCTGCTCCTGCACGGTCAGCGTCACTGGGGTTCGGGCTGGTTCGCCGCAGCGAGGGGCTACCTGCGAAGCGTCATCTGAGGAAGGGTGTAGGGTGTAGGGGGTAGGGTGTAGGGAACGACAACGACTCGCGCACGTGAACGTCTGTGCGCACTCATCGACGCGTCTCCGGCATCTTGCCGTTTTCGGGCCGTTTCTACCCCCTATTCCCTATACCCTATACCCTTCTTAAGAGCACGTGGTGGGCTGGTTGGCGGCGATGCAGGTGCGGTTCCTGCCGCCTTCCTTGGCCGAGTAGAGCGCCTGGTCGGCGGCGGCGATCAGTTCGACCACGCTGCCGACCCAGCGGTCCTCGCCGGTCACGGCGACACCGGCGCTGACGGTGACCTGAAGTGTCGAGCCCCCCGCGTCAACCCGTTCGGCCGCGATCGCGTGGCGGATGTCTTCGGCGAGGGCATAGGCCTTTTCGGTGGTATGATCGGGCAGGAGGCAGACGATTTCCTCGCCGCCGAAGCGGAAGGCGTGGTCGCCGCAGAGGCGCAGCATGACCGCTCCGATCCTCCGGAGGACCTCGTCGCCGACCTGGTGGCCGTAGGTGTCGTTGACGCTCTTGAAGTGGTCGGCATCGATAAACAGGGCGGCCAGCGGGACCCCGTCGGCCTTGGCGCCGCTGAAGATCGGGTCCATGACCTCCTCGAGGCGTGTCCTGTTCTGGAGTCCGGTCAGGCGGTCGTGCTCGGCGGTTTCGGTGAGCTTCTGATTCACGCCGCGAAGGCGCTGGGCCTCGGCGTCGGCATCGAGGGCGACCTGCACGAGCGCTTCCTGCGCCTGGACGAGTGTCTGGGCCATCGCCGCCGGCGAGAGCACCTTGACGTCGAACAGTTCGGCCAGTTCTTCGGCCTGGACGGCCAAGCGCTGGAGCAGGTTCTGAATCCGCTCGCCACTGAGTCCGAAGTGCTCGCCGAGGCAGTCGCGGGCCGCACAGGCCGCCCCGTCGGTGTCCCACGACAGCAGCACGTTCGCCGCCAGTCGCGAAGCCCAAACCAGTCGGACCACCGCCTGGTCCTCGGGCGGGGCGCCGTCCGGATCGTGGTGATGGGTGATGACCGAGACCAACTGGTGGGGCAGGGTCCAGGCATCGACCATGGCGGCCCCGACCGCGCCGTGATCGACGCCGAGCGCCTCGCGCTCGACTTGGGCGAGCGCTTCGTGATCGTCAACGCTCTCGACGAGCGGCTCGTATTCATCCCCGAGTGCCGCCAGCATCCCCAGGATCCCCACGTCCTGGAACAGGCCGGCCAGGAACACGTCCTCGCTTCGCGCGGCGCGCGTTTCGTCTGCGAGCATGCGTGCAGCCAGGGCCGAGTACAAACTTCGCCGCCAGACGCCCTCGAGGATCTCGTCCTGCGAGTCGGCGTCCTTGTCCTGGAACGTTGCGCTCAGTGAGACGCCCAGCGCCAGCGTGCTGACCGCTCGCATGCCCAGCAGGACGACGGCTTGGTTGAGGCTGGAGACTTCACGGGGCGTCAATCGATTGGCCGCCTTGAGCACGCGGGCAGCCAGGATGGGGTCGCGTCCCATGACGTCGGCGACGCCCTTGACGTCCACAGTAGGGTCTTGAGTCAGGTGGAGCACCTGAACGGAAATGCCGGGAATCATGGGGAGATTCCGACACTTCAGGATGCGCTGAATCAACTCCTCTGCAGACGCCATTGCCTGTCCTTCTCCCGGATCGCCCTGATGATGCCATGCCAGGTCGGGCGTCCGTTGTCGCTTCCTTTTTCCGCGCAGAACGCGAAGCCATCACGTATCCGGCCTCAGAGCGGCGTTCTGCTTGCTAAGATAATCGGCAGTTGAGGGCGGGGCCTTGAGTATGCAATCGCGTTGCATCGACAGCGGAGTGATGTTTAAGCGCAGACGCTAACGTGGTTTGAGGGTTCTTCCGGTTATTGCCATTACGTTGCGGGGCTGTTTCTGACGCGAGAAAGATGGTCCACTTGTCTTGTTGTGCCGGCGTACTATACCTCAAGCACGTCCGTTGCCGCGTATCGGCCGGCCTGATGAAGCGGGAAATCGCAGCCGAGGATGTCACGGTGTGTGGCCAGCGCGAGGTCGGGTGAGTTGTTGTCTTCGGACATGTGGCCCAGGCAGGCCCAGGCCAGGTTCCTCCCGTGCGCATCGAGCAGTTCGGCGGCCTCGACGTTTGACAGGTGGCCGCCGTGGCCACGGATGCGCTGCTTGACCGGCCACGGGTAGGGGCCGTAGTCCAGCATCTCGGCGTCGTAGTTGCTCTCGATCAGCACGGCGTCCAGCGAGGCGATCACCTCGCCCAAGGCGTCGAAGACGTGCCCGAGGTCCGTCAGGATACCCAGCCGCCGCTGTCCGTCGTCGATGACGAACGCCGAACCGTCAACGCCGTCATGGGGCGTGGGAACGGTCTGCACGCTCACGTCGCCGAAGCGCAACATCTTTCCTGACTTGAAGGTATGGATGTCGTCGATGCGCCCCAGCGGATACTTGGCGTTGGCCTCGCTGAGCGTGGCGGCCGTGGCATGGACGGCCAGACCGAACTTGCGATGATAGATGCCCGCGCACCGCGCGTGGTCGGCGTGGTCGTGCGAAATCAGCAGGGCGTCGACGTCGCGGATGTCGCGCCCGTGGGCGGCGAGGCGCTCCGCCGCCCGCTTGCCGCTGATGCCCGCGTCAAACAGTAGTCGCGTCGGGCCGGCTTCCACGTAGATGCAGTTGCCGTTGCTGCCGGACTGGAGCGAGATAACCTTCATCGTGACATTGTACCCGCCGCGTGAGGATTCCGGTATAACTACGTTGCAGATGAGCGACGCGAGCGACCACATGACGTTTGGCCCGGTCCGGGAGCGAGTCGAGCGGCTCGATGGGGGAGCGATCCGGCTGGCCGCCCCGGCGAAGATCAACCTGAACCTGCTCGTGGGGCCGCCGCGGGATGACGGCTTTCATGATCTCGACTCGTACGTGGCCAAGGTCACGCTGTATGACGAGGTGACCCTCAGGCCGCGCGGCGACGGGCGAATCACGCTGAGATGCTCCGGCGCCGACTGCGGCGATGACGAGCAGAACCTCGCCGTTCGGGCCGCCCGGACACTCGCCGCCGGGCGGGACGTCGGCGGGGTCGATATCGACCTGGTCAAGCGGATCGCTCCCGGGGCCGGCCTCGGCGGGGGGTCCTCCGACGCCGCCGCCGTGCTGTGGGGCCTGCGGGAACTGTGGCGCCTCGACCTGGACGACGTGGCGCTGGCCGCCGCCGCAGTGACGCTGGGCAGCGACGTGCCGCTGTTCCTCGGCCCGCCCGCGGCGCGGATGACCGGGCGCGGCGAGCGGTTGGCCGCCGTGGACGTCCATCCGTTCTTCGCGCTGCTGCTGGTGCCTGATATCCACTGCGCCACCGGCGCCGTCTACCGCGCGTTCGACGCGACGGACCCGGGCGCGATGAGCGAGCAACTTCCTGCGACAGTCCTGTCCGGCGCACCGTCGACGTGGCGCGGCCTGCTCCGCAACGACCTGGGCGGGGCCGCTCGGCAGATCAGCGGGCCCCTGGACGAACTGTACCGGACCATCTCCGCCCGCATCGACGCGCCCCTGTCCGTCACCGGCAGCGGCAGCGCGATGTTCATCCTGTGTGACTCACCTGATCAGGCCACTCGGACTGCGGACGCGCTGGGAGAGGACATGCAGGCCCTCTGCATCCCCGTGCGATCGAATCCCTGGTAACGTCGCCAGGGATTGTCGTTGGGGGAGCATCCCCCGACTGCGTGGGGGGGGATCCCCCGGACGCAGTCCGGGGGCTTTTGCCTGTGCGTGATGTCACCGAAGCTATCGTATCTCTCGGTCGTCGCGCGATTCTCAATCAGAATCCGCGTCAATCATCGTCATCATCGTCGCCGTCGTCGTCGTCATCATCGTCGTCGTCGCGGTCCTCCTCGTCCGACAGTGCTTCATCGTTGTCGCTTACCATCTCGCGGAGCATGCGGATCAGCTTGCCCCTCTGCTCGGTGGCCTGGTACAGGTCCTTGAGGTTCAGACGGATGGCGTTGCGCAGCCCGAGCGTGCGGGTGTCCTCGAGCAGGTCCTCGAGTTGCTCGATGGCCTCCCTCGGGTCCCGGCCGGCCTGGTCCTTCAGCGCGCCGATGGCGATCATCGCGGCGACCTCGGGGCTGAAGCAGATCTTGGCCGTCCGCCCGATCATGTGCATCGACAGTTCCATCTCTTCGCTTGCACGCTCGACGTGCCTCCGGTGCTCGGCGAACTCGCGCTCGCGGTGTTCCTCGTGCCTTCGGCGCTCGGCGAGTTCACGTTCCTCGCGATGGCGGTGCTCTTCACGTTCGCGTCGTTCGGCGGCCTCACGCTCGCCGGGACTGCGGCGGTCGCGATCGCGATGGTCGTGCTCGCGCCGGTTACGAAACTCGCGGCGGTCTCGCTCGTCGTCGTCCCGTGCCATCGCCAGCGGCACGACCAGAATTGCCGTCGTCACCAGCGCCATCACCACCAGGTGTCCAATTCGGTTCTTCATTGCTCGGGTCCTTCTTTTGTGACTGCTGCCTTCGCGAGGGCGGGAACGAGAGTGCGGGACCGTCCCACGTCAGCCGGCGGGCCTCGCCGCCCGGCGGCATCATTCTCTTCGGAACATCACGTGCGTGTCGGCCAGTCAACGGGTCGCGGCCGGTCGAGGGATCGCGGTCTGCGGATCGAGTTGCCATCCGTATCCTGACCCATCGCTTGTCCTCGGGTGAGTGATCTTGACGTATAGTGTACAGAAAACGGCGATCCGACACCCGAAAAATGTCGCGCCAGGCCCTTGATTCCTCACGATGCCGATGGTATAAGGTGTCCACAGCGCCGGTGGTCGGCGGGGCCAACGCCCTCCGGATCGCCGGGTTATGGCTGGGGCTGTAGCGCAGTTGGGAGCGCGTCTGCATGGCATGCAGAAGGTCGAGGGTTCGAATCCCTCCAGCTCCATTCGAAGGTCTTCCCGAAAGGGAAGACCTTTTCTACTTCTAGCGCATCACTGACGCCCAGTGCTGCTTGTCAAGGAACAGGCAAACGCCCACAGGCTCCCGCCTGTGGGGTATCGACGAAGAAGACGCTCTTTCGTTTCGCACAAGCGCACCGCCTCGCATCGTGGAATCCGCGTCGCTTGGACTAACGCCTCGTTCGCCGATACCCCACGGGTGGAACCCGTGGGCGTTTGTCCGCTTCGTTGCAGGATCGCTGAATGGTGTTGACCTGTCACTCTGCTATCAACGGTGAACGCAGATCACCCCTCACCCCTTCGTCCCCGTCACCGAGTACACCCCCACGATGCCGAACGCCTCGTTGCTCAGTGCGTGGGCGTAGATCTTCTCGAGGGCGGCCTCGGCCGCGGGGCGCCGGGCGGAAGGCACGAGTTCGCGTTTGAAGCCCGTGGTGATATCGAGGAACGATTGCATGGAGATCTGGTCGCTGGTGACGACGCTGACGTCGATACGGACGTCCTGGAAGCCGGCGTGCTTGAGGAGATACCCGAGCTTGCGGCCGACGTTGCGGTCGCCGCCGCGGCGGGCCTGGGATTCGGCGACCATCCGTGTGAACTGCTCGTAGCCGGGCGGCTCGGGCAATATGCCCAGGATCCCGTCGTCCACGTCGATGATGCTCACCGTCCCGCCGGGGCGAAGGACCCGGCTGATTTGCGCCATGACCCGCTGGGGGAACTCGAGGTGCTGGAACAGAAACCGCGAGTAGACGAAGTCCACGCTCGCCGCCGGCAGGGCCATGTCGTACGTGTCCATGTACTGGAAGGTGACCGCCGTCGATCCGACTGCGCCTGTGCGGCGGCGCGCGATGTCGAGCAGGCCCTCGTTGATGTCCCCGCCGATCACGCTGCCGCCGGGAGCAACCATTTGTCCGATGCGCTCGGTGATGAAGCCCGGCCCGCAGGCCAGGTCGAGCACGTCCATGCCCGGAGACAGGCCGGCCTGGGACAGCATCTGCTTCTCCAGGGGCCAGGCGACGGTGGCTTGGCTCTCGAGGCGAGCCAGTTCGGCCTCGTTCGATGCGAACGTTCCATACGTGTACGATCCGGTCTGGGTGCTCATGCTCTGTCCTCGGCGTCCTCGGCGGCCAGACGCACGCGAATGCTCGCAACAAGTCTCTCGCACAGGACGCGCGAGAGATTCATCAGCGTCTTGGCGGCGAGTTGGGGTTGATTGGCTATCAGGCGTTCGATGTGTGCGCGGCTGATGACGAGTATCTCGCTGTCGTCGACGGCGACGACGTTTCCGGTTCTCTCGCAGCCGAGAATGCACCCGATCTCTCCGATGATCTGTCCGGGTCCGAAGACGGCAATGGAGGTCTTGCCCGTTTCGCTGCGTACCTCGATCAGTCCCGACAGTACGAGGTACATCTCGCTGCTGACATCGTTGATGCGGATAATCCGCTCACCTTGGCGGCACTGCAGCACGGTGCCCTTGTGCAGAAGTGTCTGGGCCTCGTCGACCGACAGGTCTTCCAGGAGCGGCACGCTCTCGGTGGGGGACGGGCGAAGTTTGTCGGCCAGAAACGCCCAGAAGTTCTCGCCCTTGAGCATCGATGCGGTGACCCGGCTGGAGGCGGGGAACGTCCTGCGGAACCAGCCGGCCGTCCCGTTAGTCGTGTCGATCTGCGCCCTGAGCGAACGCAGCCTTCGCAGCAGGGGTGATCGCACCCTTCTGAGATGGTGCTCGTCATGGGCCACCAGCACCATGGGGACGCGATAGCCCACGTCGGGGTCGATGAAGTTGTCGGTGTACCGCCGGTATCCCAGGTGCTCGTAGAGGTCCACCAGACCGGGCGAGCAGTTGCAGAAGTCAAACAGCACGCCCTGGGTTATGCCGTGTTCGTAGGCGGTCACCAGCAGTTTGGCCAGCGTGGGCGAGCCCCGCATGTCTCTGGCGATCATCAGCCGCGAGGAGAACGACAGCACCGAGGGCGGGAACTCGGCGAACGAAGGCAGGTCATAGATGTCGCGATATTCCGCCGGCAGATCGTTGCCGCCGACCTGGTTTCGCCGCAGAGTCGCCACCACCGCCCCGCCGGACTCCGCGTAGAACAACGTGCCTGACTCGTCCAGATCGTCGGTGAGTATCTTCCCCTCGTGATCGGCGTAGGACAGGTCGCGCTTGCCCATCTCGTTGACGTAGATGGTGTAACGGAAGCGGTAGACGCGCTGACGGTCCTCGGGAGAATGGGCCACCGCGATGGTGGTCACGTCAGGCCTGTCGGGACACGTCAGTGCCGAACACTCACCCTTGTTCGTTATCCTGGGTTCCCTGTCGCCAACCGAACTCACTGATCGTACGCGTGGCGCCAGTGTTCTCATCGGCGATCCACGGGGCGACTTGAGTGCCGACTCAACTAAGAAAAGGTGGTGGTTTAGCGTATCGCGAGACTTGACGGCGGGGGCCCGCGGCGCGTAGGCTACGCGACATGAAGCTCAGGGTAATTATAAACGTGTTGCTCGTGGTGGGGATTATCGGACTGGCCGTCGGTGCGGCGGCGCTTATGGTTCATCTTCGCAGCAAGCCCGAGGCCGCCAGGCAGGCGGTGCCGCCTGTTCGCGTCGAGGCGCCGAAGATCGCCGCGCATCGGAACTACGCGATGGTGATCGAGGGGTTCGGCTCGACGCGTGCGGCCGTGACGGTCCAGATCGCCCCCGAGGTCGGGGGCAAGGTCGTTTCGCGAGCGGCGGGCGCGTTTTCCGGACGGTTCGTCACGGCGGGGCAGGAACTGTTCCGCATCGAGGCCAAGGACTACCAGTTGGCCTGCGATCTTGCGAGCCGTCGGGTTGAGCTTCTGGCCGCCCAGGCGGCCAGGCTGGACCAGGAGGAGAAGAACCTCAAGGCGTCGGAGAAGATCGAGTCCGAGCGGATCGCCCTAGCCAAGCGTGTGCTCGAAGATACGCGCAAGCTTCGCCAGTCGAATGCGGTGGGCAGCAACGATCTTGACCAGGCCGAGGAGGCCCACCTTGCCCGACGCAGTCAGTACCAGAACGTAACGAACCTGCTGGCGCTGATCGCCCCGCAGCGTGCGCAGAACCAGGCCGACCAGGCGGCGGCGAAGGTGCAGTTGGCCCAGGCGGAACTGGCCCGCAAACGGACAACCTACGCCAGCCCCGTCACCGGACGAATCCGAACGTGGAACGTGCCCAAGGACCAGGTCCTCCAGGCCGGGCGGAGCTACGGCGAGCTCTACGCCACCGACGTGATGGAGATTTCCGTTCCCGTCCCCGCCTCGGAACTCCAGTGGCTGGACGCGCCTGCGGCGCCGGTGGGGCAGGCCGTGGCGGCCGAGCGGATAGAGGCCGAGGTGTTCTGGCACGAAGGGCAAGGCGACGAGAAGCGGTGGGCAGGCACGGTGGACCGCATCGAGGCCGGCCTGAAGGCCCGGACGCGGACGGCGGTGCTCGTGGTGAGGGTCACCAACGATCCGAACGACCGCGCCGCCATGCTGGACATCAACATGTTCTGTCGCGTGCGAATCACGGGCAGGGCTCTACCCCGCGTGTTCGCCGTTCCGCGCAACGCGATTGATTCCGACGGGCACGCGTACGTTGTGGTCGACGGAAAGCTGAAGCGGCGCAGCGTGACGGTGATGCGGTTTACAGCCGACAAGGCGTTGGTTGGGCCTGATTCGGGACTGGCCGAGGGCGACAGATTGGTCATCAGCTATCTTGCCAAGCCGATACCCGGAATGAAAGTCACGTTGCGGGATGAGCCGACGAGCCAACCGGCCGGCGGGGCAGCAATCCAGCCGACGAGCCGACCGGCCGGCGGGGCAGCAATCCAGCCGACGAGCCGACCGACGGCGAAGTAGCGAGAGACGACCATGGGAGTAATCCGCCTGTTTGTCCGAAATCCCGTCGCCGCCAACATGATCATGCTGTTGATCCTCGTTGGCGGGGTCGTTGCCGCGTACATGATCCCGCGCGAACTGATCCCCGAGTTCAGCACGGACATGATCACCGTCACCGTGCCGTATCCCGGCTCGCCGGCTGAGGACATCGAGAAGGGTATCTGCCTCAAGATCGAGGACTACGTTTCAAACATTGACGGCATCAAGGACGTGACCAGCATCAGCCGGGAGGGCCTTGGCATGGTCCTCCTGGAACTCCAGACCGGTAGCGACATGCGGAAGGTCCTGGACGAAGTCCGCGACGAGATCGGCAAGATTACCTTCCCCGCCAATGCCGAAGACCCGATCATCCAGGAAAGCACCCAGAAATTCCACGTGATTAACATCGCGGTCGCGGAGAAAGCCGGCACCGGCGCGGGGATAGTCGGCGAGCGCGCTCTGCGTGAACTGGCCCACGATATCAAGGACGACCTGACCGATCTGCCCGAGATATCGCGTGTGGTCGTCTCGGGCATTCGCGAGTACGAGGTCTCGGTGGAGGTCGACGAGGCCGCCCTGAGACGCTTCAAACTGACGCTGGGGCAGGTGGCGTTGGCGATTCGGTCGAGCAGCTTCGACCTGCCTGCCGGTACGGTAAAGACCAGCGGAGGCGAGATGGCCCTGCGGGTGGTCGGTCAGCGCTACCTCGCCAGCGAATACGAAACCATCCCCGTGCTCTACCAGAGCGACGGGACGGTGATCTGCCTCCGCGACATCGCAACCGTTCGCGAGTCGTTCCAGGACACGGACATCGGGGGGCAGTTCAACGGCCAGACCGCCGCGCTGGTCAGCGTCTACAAGACCGGAGACGAGGACATCATCGAGATATGCGAGGCCGTCCGCGAGTACGTCAAGGACAAGCGGAGCGAGTTGCCCGACAGCATCCATCTCGAGACCTGGTTCGACCTGTCGGAACTGGTGACCGGGCGCCTGGACATGCTCATCCGCAACGGCGTCTGGGGGCTGATCCTCGTGATGGGGGTGCTCTGGCTGTTCCTGGGGCTGCGCCTGTCGTTCTGGGTGGCGATGGGGATTCCCCTGTCGGTCCTGGGCACGATTCTCGTGATGCTCCTGGTCGGGCAGACGCTCAACATGCTCAGCATGTTCGCGCTGATCATGGCGTTGGGACTGATCGTTGACGATGCGATCGTCGTGGGCGAGAACGTCTACAGCCGCCGCCAGCGCGGCGAGCTGCCCGGCCTGGCGGCCACCCACGGGGCAAAGCAGGTCATCATGCCGGTGATCGGCGCGGTGGCCACCACGTGGCTGGCGTTCATTCCGCTGTTCTTCATCCCGGGGATCATGGGCAAGTTCATCAGCCAGATGCCCGCGGTGGTGATCCTGACCCTGGCGTTCAGCCTGCTCGAGTGCATCATCATCCTGCCCAGCCACCTGGCCCACAGCCTCGAAGCCCAGGACCGCCAGGCCAAGTCGAAGGGTACGATCCTGTGGTTTATCCCCGTGCTCGGGGCGCCGCTGGGGGCGCTGGTGGACCTGCTGCTTCCGCGTCAGCGGATCGACAGGATTCGGCAACGGACTGCTGCGATGCGGCGGCGAATCGATGCCGGCATCCAGGGCTTCATCGACAACAAGTTCCTGCCCCTCTACCGCCTGGCCACGCGAAACCGATACGTGACGGTCGCTGTCTTCGGCGCGATCCTCATCGTCATGATTGGCGCATACATGGGCGACCACATCAAGGTCACCGTGTTTCCCAAGATGGAGGCCGACGCCCTCCAGGCCACCGTTGTCCTGCCGGCAGGGACGCCCATCGAGCGGACGCGCGAAGTGGCCAGGCAGATCACCGAGGGCGTCTTCAAACTCAATGAAGACGGCCGGATCAAGACAGACTCCGGCGATCCCGTGGTGGAACGGGCCTACTCGCTGATCGGCACGCAGACTAACCCCAACGGCCAGCAGGGCGGGCACGTAGCCGAGGTGCTGGTCGAACTGGTGGTTGCCCAGAACCGTGGGCGGCATCTTCGCAGCGCCGACCTGGTGAACATGTGGCGAGAGAACACCGGGCCCGTCCACGACGCGTTGAGCTTGCGGTTCGTCCCGATGCGCGGCGGGCCTACGGAGAAGAGCCTCCAGATCAACGTGCTGTCCGACCCGCGGAGCGATCCGAAGGGCACCGACGCCCGCAAGGCTGTCGACAGGATCAAGGCGCGCCTTGGGAAATACAAGGTCTCGGACCTCGAAGACGACGCCCTGGCGGGAAAGACCGAGATCCGCATCACGCCCAGTCGCGAGGCCTTCGCCGCAGGTGTCAATCGGTTCGATCTGGCCGCCCAGCTTCGCGATGCGTTCTACGGCAACGAGAGTATCGAGATGCAGCGCGGACGCGACGAAGTGAAGGTCATGGTCCGCTACCCCGAGCGACAGCGCCGCAGCGTCGGCGACATCGAGAACATGCGCGTCCGCACGCCGGCCGATGGGGAACTGCCCTTCGGCGAGGCCGCGGACGTCGAGTACAGACCGGGCAGCGCCACGCTCAGACGTCTTAATAGCAAACGGGTCATCACCATCATCGGCGACGTTGACGAGCAGGTCGCCAATTCCGAGCAAATCCTCTCCGAACTCGAAGACGAGGGGTTCTTCGACAAGATATCCCAGGACATGCCCGGTATCACCGTAGACATCGCCGGACAGCGCCAGCAGCAGACCGAATCGCTGGAATCGCTGTTCGTCTGGTTCCCGATGGCCCTGCTGGGCATCTACACGAT
This sequence comes from uncultured Planctomycetaceae bacterium, assembly GCA_964625865.1. GTDB lineage: Bacteria > Planctomycetota > Phycisphaerae > SM23-33 > SM23-33 > CAZVEV01. Next base: position 21,772 of record CAZVEV010000012.1, read on the forward strand.
TCTCGCGGCCATCTTCAGGAGCTACATCCAGCCGATCATCGTCATGGTCGCCATTCCGTTCGGGCTGATCGGGGCGGTGATCGGACACTGGCTGCTGGGCTTCAACGTGTCCCTGCTGAGCCTGTTCGGCATGGTCGCCCTGGCGGGAATCGTCGTCAACGATTCGCTGGTCCTTCTGGACCTGGTCAACGTCCGCATCCGCGCCGGCGACACCGTCCATGCCGCCGCCGAGACCGGGGCGCGCGGACGATTCAGGGCCATCATCCTGACCACCGTTACCACGGCCGCCGGCATGACGCCCCTGCTGATGGAGCGGTCGTTCCAGGCTCAGTTCCTCAAGCCGATGGCCATCTCGATAGCAGCCGGCCTGGTGTTTGCGACCATGCTCACCCTCCTGGTCGTGCCCTGCCTGTTCCTGATCGGTAACGACATCCGCCGCGTGATCCGCTGGCTGGTCGACGGCCAATGGGTCTCGCCCGAAGCCGTTCTGGCCCGCGCGACCGATGCCGCCGGCGTGGCTGAGGATAAAGGCGACTGCGATGCGGACGAGGACGAAGGCGAGGAGTTCACGATCGACGGTTAGGGCAACCAGGCCCGGCATGGTAGGGCGTGCAACGTGTTGCACGCGGAACGATGAGGCTGTGCGTCCCGCGTGCAACAGGTTGCACGCCCTCCCATTGGAGAGAAGATGACCGGAAGTACAGTCAAGTGGGTCGTCGCGTTGGCGGCGGTGGCGGTCTGCCCGGCGGCGGCGCGTGGGGCTGACGGTCTGGCGAAGTTGCTGGACCCGCGGCTGGGACACGCCAAGAGCAAAGCCGTCTACAGGGCGGCCGGCTATCCCAGCGCGTCGGTGCGCGGGCAGGCGGCGGACCTCGGGTTCGCCCAGCACGAGATGCTTCTGACGGCGCCTCTCCGGCAGGACGAGACGGCCGAGTGGACCGTCACCGCCAGCCTCAAGGCTCTCGATATCAACACCGGCGCGAAATTGCCCGGCTTTGCCCAGGCGTTCCCGGAGGACCTGTGGGACGTTCGCATGGGGGCGACCCATCGCCGCAAGCTCGACAACGGCTGGCTCGCCGGCGGGGCGGCGGAGATCGGCTCGGCGTCCGACGCGCCGTTCAGCAGCACGGGCGAAACCACCGTTACCACCACCGGCTATCTCCGCATTCCCGCCGCCGCCGACGATGCCTGGCTGGTGATGCTCCGCTTCCGGACCGAACTGGACGCCCTGCGCGGCGCGCCGCTGATGCCGGGGATCGGCTATCACTGGGTCAAGGACGACCGGTTTCAGGCGCTGCTCGGCGTGCCCTTTGCCTGGGCCGAGTATCGTCCTGTCGACGACCTGAAGTTCACGGGCTTAGCCGGCCCGAGCGCCATCAAGGCCGAGTGCTCCTACGCACTGAGCGGCGAGGTGACCCTGCATGCCGGCTACGATTGGAGCTCGCAGCGGTTTGTCCGTCGCAAGCGCGTCCACGGCAACGAGAGGCTGTTCTACTACGGTCAGCGCGTCACGGCCGGCGTGCGGTGGGACGTGACCCCGCACGTGTGGATCGACGCGGGGGGCGGGTATGCGTTCGGCAGGTTCTTCTTTGAAGGCAAGCGATATCACAACAGGCACGGGCGGCGGTTTCGTCTGGGCGACACCCCGTTTGTCGCCTTGCGAGCGGGACTGAGCTACTAGCCCGCCGGGACATCACAGGGTCACTGACCGTGAGAACGATTGACAGTTTGAGAGCATCGCGGCCGACAGCTCCCGTCCGGCTGCTGCTCGTGGCGGAGGTGAGCGTCTTCGTGGCCGTGGTGATGGGGATCATCTGGCTGCATCCGGGCAAGGGCCAACCGCTGCAGTGGTATCACGTGGCGCTGTGGATCGTCGCCGCCGCCTTGCCGGTCGCGGTGAACGTCCTTCACGGCGAGACGTTGCGCGACATCGGCCTGCGGCTCGACACGCTCGGCCCGTCGGCCAGGGAGGCCTGTATCGCCACGGCCGTCCTGGCGGCGATTGTCGGCGCTGCATCGGTGGTGGGGGGGGGATGGCACTTCGAGGCCTGGCCCCGTTTTGCCGCGCGGTCAGGCGAGATCCTCGCCGTCGGGCTGGCCCAGCAGTACGTGCTCCAGGCGTTCATGCTGCGGCGCCTCCGGCAGGCGGGGCTGGCCCCGGCGCCGGCGGTCGCGATTGCCGCCATGCTCTTCGCCGCCATCCATGCGCCGAACCTCGTGCTGATGGGCGCCACCGCGGTGGCCGGCGCCGTCTGGTGCAGCCTGTTCCTGCGCCACGCGAATCTGATCGTCCTGGGTCTGTCGCACGGCGTGCTGTCGCTGTGGCTGTACTACGCGTGGCCGAAGGCGTGGCACCTCCGGCTGGCCGTCGGGCCCAAGGCCCTGGAGTACCTGACACGCTACTGGGGATGGTAGGCGTTGGTTAACTGGCGGATTGGTTGATTGGTTGACTGTGTGCTCGGTGCCGTGGCTTGACGCGAAGCGGCAACCAAGTTCGTCGGACTGTCCAAACGTGGTTGC
>CAZVEV010000012.1:24301-45475 GCA_964625865.1 uncultured Planctomycetaceae bacterium
CCCCCCCCCCGCGCCCCCCCCCCCCGCGCCCCCCCCCCCCCCCCCCCCCCCCCCCCACGGCACCCTTCCGTTGGGGATCAGCCCATCGAACCATCGAGGAAGGGGTTGTTGGCGCTTTCCATGTCGACGGTGGTCTCCGGTCCGTGGCCGGGCAGGAGGCGGGTGGAGGGGGGCAGGGACAGGAGATTCTCGCGGATGTTGCGCAGGAGCTTCGATGCGTCCGAGCCGGGGAAGTCCGTGCGCCCGATGCTGGAGGCGAATACGCTGTCGCCCACGATGGCGGCCCCGGCGTCGGCGCAGTAGTAGCTGACGCCCCCGGGACCGTGTCCATTCGTGTCGAGCACGACCCACGTCGAGTCGCCCAGGGTCATCTCGTCGCCCGGTACGACGGTGCGGTCGGGCGGTCCGAGCTTCACCGCCCCGCCGAGCATGACCGACAGGTTGACGCCCGGGTCGTCGAGTCCCGGCGCGTCGGCGGCCGAGCAGATCAGTTCGATGCCTTCGAAGACGGCCTTCAGTTCGGGGATCCCCGCGATGTGGTCGATGTGCGCGTGGGTCAGGACGATGGCGTCGGGCTGCAGCCCGTGGCTGCGGATGCAATCGACGACCTCGCTGCAGCCCTCGCCCGGATCGACGATCCAGCAATGGCCGTCGCTGGCGGCGACGAAGGTGTTGACCATCAGGGGCCCGGTGACGAACGTGCGGATATCAACAGTCATGGCGGCTCACGCGGTCCGGGCCAGGTAGTCGGTGATCAGGCGGGCCAGTTCGCAGGCCTCGGCGTCGGTTTCGGTCTCCAGCAGGTCGACGATCCGGCGTTCCCGCATCGCGTTTTCGGGCGAGTCCGACGCGTGGGCCCCGTTGCGCATCAGGTCGCGTCCGAAGTCGCTGCGAACCGTGCCCGGCTGGGCCTGGTCGGGATTCGTGGCGCCCAGCACGGTGCGGATCTTGCCGACCGCGTCGGGCCCCTCGTAGAGCAGGCCCATGCAGGTGGTCTTGGAGGTCGTCAACTTGGCCTCCTCGTCGATCTCGCTGGGGTTCACACCGGTCATGTACTCGACGATCTTGTTGAACTCGGCGGTGGCGTTTCGCATCGCCAGGTGATCGGCGAAGGCTTCGGCGTCATCGGGGGTGAATGAAAAATCGAACGCCCCGTTCAATCGCTCGATCAGGGCGTTGGTGACCAGGAACTTGAGTTTGTCGACGAAGATCTCCTTCAGCGGGCCGTAAAACTGTTCGCCCTGGGCCACTGTCATGTTGAACAGCTTGGCCCCGACGATCCGCAGCCCGGTGAGGCTGAACGTGTCAATGATATTGCCCGGGCGCCGGCTGGGGCGATAGAAGTTGTCCGGCTTGAGCATGATCAGCGAGCACTCGACGTTGTCGGCCTTGTAGTCGATCTGTCCGGCCAGCACGCCACCGTCGGAGACGGCGTAGTCGGCGAGCAGTTTGAGGTGCTGGTCGTTCAACTCGGGGCTGGGGCAGGTCAGGACGGCCGGCTCGAAGTGCCTGACCGTCCCGTCCGCATCGCGAATGAAGTCACCGAACGTCCCGCGAATCGTATCACCGGTTGGCTGTTCCGTGACCGAGCCGATGACCTCTTCCTTGAGCGTTCGCACCGCGTTTTCACCGCGCAGCAGCAGGAGCATGCATCGGGGCAGATGGCCCCACGGGTTGTCCCGCCGGAGCGATTCGTTGACGTACGTGTACCACACCTCCCTCATCTCCGCGTCGGTCTCGGGCGGGCAGACGACCTGGAGGTACTTGTCGATGAATTCGTCGGAGAACACGAACATCCGCGCCGCGACAAGCTCGAGGGCCGGGTGGGCCAGCATCCGGCCGATGATGCCCCCGGTGCGGCTCTTGAACAGGCTGTAGGGGGTTATCAGTGCGTAGGCGAGTTGATCGCTCATGATCACCTTTCTCACGAAATCCAAGCCAAAGCGCCCGTCCGGGGGCCCTCGCGTGGGGAGCAGCCGTCTTCTGTGAAGGTCAAACCGATTGCACGAAACACGCCCGAACCGTTCGGACCGCGGGAGCATAGCACAACGTTCTGCCCGAGGCAAGACGCTCGTGGACGGCCCGCCTGGTTGTCCGGGAGAGGGCAGCCCGGTAGAATCGCGGCCATGGCGAAGGAACGCATACTGGTCGTCGAGGACGAGCGTGACCTGGCTGACCTTGTCGCGATGCGGTTGACGAGGGAAGGGTATGCCGCGGAGGTCGTCGGCGACGGGGGCGAGGCGCTGGCGCGGATACGGGCCAAGCGCCCCGACCTGGTCGTGCTGGACATCATGCTGCCCGGGATGCAGGGGACGGAGGTCGCCGCGGCGCTTCGGGACGATCCGTCGACCGCGGACCTGCCGATTCTCATGCTGACGGCCAAGGGCGAAGACGCCGACGTGGTCCTCGGCCTGCACGTGGGGGCCGACGACTACGTGACCAAGCCGTTCAGCATGTCCGTGCTGATGGCGCGAATCGCAGCGCTGCTCCGCCGGTCGTCAGCCGGCGAGGGCCCCGCCGACGCCGACGTGCTGACCCTTGCGGAAATCCAGATAGACCGCGGACGCCACCGGGTCTCCGTCTCGGGCGAGCCGATTGCGCTGACGTTGACGGAGTTTCGCCTGCTGGAGGCGCTGACCGGCGCGCGGGGGCGCGTGCTCAGCCGCGACCAACTGATGGACAAGGCCCTCGGCGTCGACGTGATCGTGACCGACCGGACGATAGACGTCCACGTGACGAACCTGCGCCGCAAGCTCGGCCCGGCCAAGCGACACATCCAGACTGTCCGCGGGCTGGGCTACCGCATACGAGAGCAGGACGATGAAGCATCGTAGTTTCTTCTGGAAGTTGCTGGGGGGCAACCTGCTGGTCATCGCGGCCCTGGCAGCGGTGGGGGGGCTGGTCTCGTACGGTTACCTCAACCGCGCCTATCAACGCCAGAGCCAATCGTCGCAGGAGCGGATGACCGAGGCGATGCAGAGGCATTTCGAGTCGCTGGCGTCGATGGCGCCCGCCAACGTGGACGCCGAATGCAAGGCCTACACGCGCCTGGCGCCGATGCGTCTTACGGTGATCGCGCCGGATGGGAAGGCCCTTGGCGACAGCGAGGCCGACACGGCGGCGATGGTGCCGCACCGAACGCCGGACCGGCCGGAGATACTCGAGGCCTTCGAAGGCCGTCCCGGGCAGGACGTGCGCCTCAGTGAGACGCTCAACCGCGAGTTCCGCTATATCGCCCGCCCGATCAGCCGGGGCGACAGGATTGTCGGCGTGGTTCGTCTGGCCATGCCGGTCCAGGCCATCGAGGCCGGGCAGGACCTCATCCGCAACACGGTCCTGCTGGCGACGCTCGCGGGAACGGGGGCGGCCGCCGCGCTGGCGCTGCTGGTCAGTTGGCTTTGGTCGGCGCCGCTGAAGCAGATCGCCCGGGCGGCGGGGCAGATCGCTTCGGGCGATCTGGACCAGGACGTCGAGATTGCGGGCACCGGTGAACTTGCCGACCTCGCCGACGCGCTGAACCGGATGCGGCACGACATCGCGGCGCAGATCGACCTGATCGCCGACCAGCGTGAGCATCTCCAGACGGCCGTGTCGAACTTGAACGAGGGCGTTGTGGCCTTGGATCGCAACGAGCGCGTCGTCCTGATGAACAGGGCGGCGGCGGCCTTGCTGGGCGCCCCCGGCGGCGGGGCCGAGGGCAAGCACCTCAAGGCGGCCATCACCAGCCCGCAGGCTATCGAGGCCTGTCAGAAGGCGATGGCCTACGGGCGAGGGGTCAACGTGCGGTTGACCGTCGAGGCCTCCGACGGGCCCCGGACCCTGGACTGTCACGCCGCCCGAATCGACCCGCCGGCGCCGGACGGCATTTGCCTGCTGCTGGTTGCCCGCGACGTGACGGACATCGCCCGGACGGCCGAGATCAAGACGCAGTTCGTCGCCAACGCTTCCCACGAACTTCGCACGCCGCTGGCGACGCTGCGGGCCGCCGTAGACTCCCTGCCCATGCTGGAACCCGACGATACGGAAACCTTTGCCCGGATCGCAGACATGCTCGACAGGCACGTCGGGCGGCTGGAGAACATGACGCGAGACCTGCTGGACCTGCACGCGGTAGAGACTCCCAGCGGGGGGCTGGAGGTCGACGAGATCACGCTCGAGTCGCTGCAGGAGTGGGCCCGCTCGCACTTTGCCGACCAGGCTTCCGGGAACGAGGTCTCGCTGACCGTTCGAGCCGATGCGCCCGAGGCGTCGCTGCGGTCGGACCGTCGCCTCGTGCAACTGATCATGCAGAACCTGCTGGACAACGCGCTGAAGTTCACCCCCGCCGGCGGGCGTGTGGAGTGCGACCTGATGCATCGCCCGACGGGCGTGGTCCTTCGCGTCGCCGACACCGGCTGCGGGATCGCCCCGGACCTGCATGACCGCGTGTTCGAGCGGTTCTTCCAGGCCGATGCCTCCCGCAGCGCCGCCCCCGCAAGGCGGGGGACGGGGCTGGGGCTGGCGATCGTCAAGTACGCCGCCGAGCGTCTCGGTGCGACAGTGCGGCTGGAGAGCATCCCGGACCAGGGCACGACGGTGGTGGTCGAGTTTCCGCGGGCGTAGACGCGGCATCTTGCCGCGTTTCCGTCCCGTGCGCTGACAGGAGTCGCACGTGGTGCCCCCGTCAAAGCGGCAAGATGCCGCGTCTACACTGCCCGGCGCCACCCACTGATGTTTCACGCAATCCTTGCGCCGCCTTAACACGCCCTTAACACTTCTGCTCTATCCTTTGGGTGAACGACGGGCCGAGTCGGTCGGCCTGCAAAGCAAACGGACGTGCAACGGGAACCAATCCATGACACAAGCGAATGGAGAACTCGTCGGATCGCTGGCAGCGGCCCCGCCGGGCGCTGAGGAGCAAAGCCAACTCGGCGCCCCAAGCTGCCCGGTCGGCGGCAAGGGGTGGGTCCTCGCCCTGGCGGCGATCGTGCTGCTGTACTTCTTCCTGGCGTCGATCGGCCTGATGAGCCACGGGCTCAAGGCCAACATCGCCAAGACCAACAAGACGTTCATCCAGGGTGCGGTCTACCAGTATGCGGGTCATCCGCTGGCGGGGCTGGCCGTCGGCGTGCTGGTGACGGCCATTGTCCAGTCCAGCAGCTTCACCACGTCGCTCGTGGTGCTCCTGGTGGCCGCCGGACAGATGGGCCTGGTGACCGCCGTTCCGATCATCATGGGGGCCAACATCGGCACGTCGGTGACCAACACGCTGGTCTCACTGGCGCATATACGGAGGCGGCACGAGTTTCGCCGTTCGCTTGCCGGAGCCGTCGTGCACGACCAGTTCAACCTGCTGGCCGTCGCGGTGGTCCTGCCGATGGAACTGCTGTTCGGCGTGCTGTCCAAGCCCGCACTGGCGTTTGCCGACTGGTTGAAGGCCGGCGCCGCCCAGGACCTGAGCATCAAGAAGTACAACGTCTTCAAGATGATGGTCAAGCCCGTCAACTCCGGGCTGGACTGGCTGCTGCTGGACTTCCTGGGCCTGTCGCACGTGACGGCCGGCGTCATTGAGGCCGTGCTGGCCGTCACCGTCCTGTTCATCACGCTGATCTTCCTGGTCAAGGTCCTCCAACGCCTGATGACCGATCGGCTGGGCGGGCTGTTCAGCAAGACGTTTTTCCGCAACGGCGCCACGAGCTTCATCGTGGGCATCTGTGCCACCGTCGCGGTGCAGAGTTCCTCGGTGACCACCAGCCTCATCATCCCGCTGATCGGCGCCGGCGTGCTGACGCTCAGACAGGTCTTCCCCTACATGCTCGGGGCGAACATCGGCACGACGATTACGGCGATCCTGGCCGGTCTGGCAGGGGTGGCCCTGGCCAGGGGCGGGTCCGACGCCTCGCAGGCCGCCGCCGCCGGCGGGCTGGCCATCGCGCTGGCCCACCTGCTGTTCAACACGTATGGCATAGTGGTCTTCTGGCCGCTCAAACGCCTGCCGATCGCCCTGGCCAACAGTTTTGCCAATCTCGCCGTCCGCCGCCGCATCCTGGCTGCGGTGTACATTGTCGGCGTGTTCTTCATCCTGCCCGCCGCTACGATTGCTGTCATCAAGATATGGTTCAGCTAGAGACGCTGACCACGGAGAGACGACCATGCTGAAAGAAATCCTCCAGGTTCTCAGAAAAAGTGACCCGCTGGCCGAGATGATCGAGCAGTTCGCCCAGATGCTCGACGCGGGCAAGTGGATGTTCGAGCAGGCCTCGGCCGCCCTGATGAGCCACGCCGATCCGTCCGGGCTGAACGATGAACTGTACGAGAAGGACCAACAGATCAACGCCTTCGAACGCCAGGTCCGCGAGAAGATCGTCACGCACCTGGCGCTCGGTCACCAGGCGGACCTGTCGGCCTGCCTGATCCTCATGAGCGTCGGCAAGGACGCCGAGCGCATCGGCGACTATGCCAAGAACATCTTCGAGATCGGCAAGTTCTGCCGCAGCGACCTGAACGCGCCGGAGTTCGTCGGCCCGCTCGAGGAGATCCGCACGGACCTGCTGCCGATATTCGACTCGGTCCGCGCCGCCTTCGTCGATGCCGACCGCGATATCGCGCGGGCCGTTTTGGACACCACCGGCCAGGCCACCCGCAAGTGCGACCTGCTGGTCCACGAACTGCTTGCCGTCCGCGACACAACCCCGCCGGCCGAGGCGGTCGCCTACGTGCTGATGGCCCGCTTCTACAAGCGCGTAGCCGCCCACCTGGGCAACAACGCCACCAGTGTGATCTCTCCCGTGCCCATGCTCGACTACCGCGGAACAGACGCCGAGTAATACCATTGACGATCAGCGATTGTCGATTGGCAGTCGGGCGCTGCGGGTAGGGCGTGCAACTCGTGTGCACGCGGGACGGATGCGCACTGTCTTCCACGTGCAACGAGTTGCACGCCCTACGACTGGGGGCTGTTTTCAGGTTTCCCGCGTGGGCCCGGCGCCGTCAGGCGTACTTGGCGGCGAGGCCTTCCATGTCGATCTTCGCGATGTCCTCGGGCAGCATGCAGATGCTGGTTTCGACGCGGGCATCGAACGTCAGGTACCACGGCTCGCTGATCCGCGACAGGTCGCTCGGGGTCGGCACGTCGACGATCACGGTCGCCCCGCGCTGCCCGTCGGCGCCCTTGCCGAAGTAGATCGCCTCGGGCTTGGTGTCCTCGATGATGGCCTGCAGTTTCGGCCCGACCTGGCCCTGGCGCCACAACGCGTTGAACTTCTCCGTCGGAAACGTCACCAATAGCATCATCCGCATGACTGTGCTCCTTTCCCGGTTCAGGTGATCTGCAGTTTCAATCGTACCCGCCGGCCTCGCGGCGTCAAGCATGCTCGCCGTCCGAAGCGGATTGGCAGTCTCCCAGAGATACAGGAGGACTGATCGTCGGGGGTGCCAAAAGCCTCGCCGGCGACGGCGCGCCTGGACGCGAGGCACCGGCAGCACGGGTAACGGCGCTCCGCCCGGCGGGCCCGGCGGTCTGCCGAAGCTGTACTCGAAGGGCCCCGACGGCAAAGACGGGACAGACGAGGAGAAGAAGGACAACATCGTCATACATGAGTTCTAGCACTGCCGTCGCGCCTGGGCAGCGACAGGACGCTTCGCGACGACAGTTGTCTTCTGGAAGTGGATAGGTGAGTCGATAGCCGATTGTCGATTGCCTGCCCTGTCGTAGGCCTTGAGCAGCGCCGGACGGAGTGTCGTCGAGGGACCGCTTCGGACTTCTTCGCTCCGGGGACCCCGGCCAAGGTCCATAGACGCCCGTTGGCCGCCTCTGCGCGCGAAAACGCCCCCTGGACCCTCGGCCGGGAGATCGTCGCTCAGGCCGCTTCTCTGGGCGTCTGAGGGGCGGCTATTGGGCGAGCTTCCGTGTGGTGGCGTCGGCGGTCGTACCGATCCGGCGAGCGGTCCAGCGGATGGCGCGGGCCAGGACGGTGCGGTAGGTCTTGTCGGCGAAGATCTGCGGACCGTGGCCGAGTTGGTGGTAGAAGACGCGGGCCTTGGCGTAGGTGCGGGTCCAGGCGATCTGGGTGTTGTTGAGGGGGCAGTTGGTCGACAGCAGCAGGTGGTTGCCCTTGTGGTAGGTCCACTTCTTGTAGCTCTCGTCGAGGATCTCGCGATCGGCCAGCCCGGCGGTTATCGGGTGGGACCGGTCGGCGACGTGGATGGTCATCTTGACGTTGTGCTTCCAGACGGGACGCTCGTAGGCCACGCCGTCGCGCACGACGCCTTTCTTCAGCACGTACGTGGCGCCGATGATCTTCGGGTACTCCAGCCACTCCGGGTAGGCGGCAATCGCGTGATGCATCACCACCAGCCCCACGCCGCGCTGCAGCAGGGCGATGAAGTTCTTCTTCTCGGCGGGCGTGAGCTTCTGCCTGAAGTTGTAGAGCACCATCACGTCGTAGGACCACGCGCTGATATCGGCGAAGACCGACGGGGCGCCCTTCTTGCGGTTGGCGAACGTGATGTCGATGTCGTCCTGGCCTGAGAACGTGGCGGGGAAGGCCTTCTTGTCGAAGCCGTGTCCGCCGGTGACCACCAGTGTGCGGATCTTCTTGGCCGGGGCGGCGGGGGCCTTCTTGGCGGCATGGGCGGACGCGGTGAAGACCAGGGCGACCGTCGCGATGGCGAGTAACGAGATGCGGGATAGTCTGTTCATTGTATGTGCTCCTGGGTATCTCGTGCAGTGAGGTGATTGTACCGAACGTGTCGGTGAGTTGGTAGGGCGTGCAACTCGTTGCACGCGGAAAGGATTGCCTGTTCGTTCTGCGTGCAAGCAAGTTGCACGCCCTACTCGCTTGGCTCGCCTCACTCGGAAGCTATACTGACATGACGGGACACCGAACCCTCCCTGCGGACGTGCGGACGCGGGTAACGAAAGGAACGACGCCCCCGTGCCACAGTGGCTGACCGACATCCCGGCGGACTTCTGGATGGTCCTGGGCGAGATGGCCCCCTACCTGCTGCTGGGGTTCTTCGTTGCCGGCGTGCTCTCGGTGGTCATGTCGCCGGAGTTTGTCGAGCGTCATCTCGGCGGACGGGGCCTGTGGACGGTGTTCAAGGCTTCGGCGTTCGGCGTGCCCCTGCCGCTGTGCTCGTGCGGCGTGATACCGGTGGCTGCGTCGATCCGGCGACACGGTGCGGGCAGGGGGGCTACTACGGCGTTCCTGATCTCGACGCCGCAGACGGGCGTGGACAGCATCCTGGCGACGCTGAGCCTGTTGGGCCCGGTCTACGCGATCTACCGGCCGATCGCGGCGCTGGTCAGCGGCCTCCTCGGCGGGGCGGTGGTCTCGGCGACCGATGAGGGGGACGGCAACGGGGGGGACGAGGCGCCCGCCCAGTGCAACGCCGCCTGCTGCAGCGGGTCCGACGAACACGGCAAGGCGTATCGCGCGCTGACGTACGGGTTCGTCACGCTGCCTCGGGATATCGCCAAAACGCTGCTGATCGGCCTGGCCCTGGCGGCACTGATTTCGGCGCTCGTGCCGGAGGGATACTTCTCCGGCGTCGTCCCGCCGGGCCCGCTCCAGATTCTCGTGCTCATGCTGGCCGGCATTCCCATCTACATCTGCGCCACCGCGTCGATCCCGATCGCCGTCGGCCTGATCCAGGCCGGCGTCTCGCCCGGGGCGGTCTTTGCCCTGCTGATGACCGGCCCGGCCACCAACGCTGCGGCCGTCGCGACCGTCTGGAAGGTGCTCGGCCGTCGGACGTGCCTGATCTATCTCGCGGCGATGATGGTCGGCGCTTTTGTCGGCGGCATCGTGCTGGACCAGATCGTCACCGCCCAGGAGGTCGGCGAGGCGATGCATCACGGCTGGCTGCCCGGTCCGGTCAAGAGCGTCTCGGCCGTCGCGCTGCTGGCCATGCTCGTCAGCGGTTGGCTGTATCGGCCCGGTGGGGGGCATGACCACGACCATGAGCATGACGAAACCTGCGACCACGACCACGCGGGCGAGGCCGGCGAACACGCCCACGAGCACGTCGCCGAGTCGGCGGTGGTGACGATCACGGTCAAGGGCATGACGTGCAGCCACTGCACCAACAGCGTTCGCAGAGCCCTGCTGGAGTGCGAAGGCGTCAGCGACGTGACGGTGGACCTTGCCTCCGGCCGCGCGGAGGCCACCGGTGACGATCCGGACCCGGATGTCCTGCGCGAGGCCGTCGAGTCACTTGGGTTCGAGGTCGCCGCCACCGCTTCGTAGGGCGTGCAACTTGTTTGCACGCGGAACGAACAGGCAATCCCTTCCGCGTGCAACGAGTTGCACGCCCTACCGACTACCGATCGTTCGCAGCTACAGCCGCCAGGGGCTGCGCAGGGCGCGGTTGGCCATGCGGGCGGCCTGGTCGTCGCCGACGATCTTTTCGGTCTTGTAGTCCCAGGTGATCTTCCGGCCGGTACGGATGGCGATATCGGCGAGGTGACTTATCGTGTCGGACTGCACGGCGTCGTCGATGTTGCTCACCGCGTCGACGCGCGTCTTGATCGAGTCGAGGAAGTTCTGCCCGTGGTGCGTGCTCTTGATCATGTGCTTGTCGTTCGGGCCGAGCTTCTTGCTCCGAAGCGAATCGGGCGTCGTTCGCAGGCGTCCGCGCGATACCGCGACCGTGCCCTCGGTGCCGATGAACGTCGTCAGGTCGCCGCCGTGGGTGAACTTGAACCGCATGCCGTTGGCGTACTTGCCCGTCAGGCTCCACTTCGTGATCGTATTGAACAGGCCCGTGGTCGGCAGCGTTCCAGTGCCCTCCATCTCGACCGGCACGGACAGTTCGTCCGACCAGCCCCAGACGCCGATGTCCAGCGGGTGGGCGCCCCAGCCGCCGAGGAAGCCGATCGAGTTGTCGTAGACGAACCACGCGCCGCTGTTGGTGCAGCGGTCCTTGGTGTAGGGGCTCACCGGTGACGGGCCCAGCCACATGTCGTAGTCCAGATCCTTCGGCACGGGAATCTCCGTCGTCGACCCGCCGGACCGCCCGCCGGGGGCGACGATCTCGATCGCCTTGATCTCGCCGATGTAGCCGCTGTGGACCAGTTCCACCGCGTGACGCAGGTGCCCGCTGGACCGCTGCTGCGTGCCGTACTGGAACACGCGCCCGTAGCGCCGGATCGCCTTGCGCAGTGCGAAGTTCCACTGCATACACAGGCCCAGCGGCTTCTCGACGTACATGTCCTTGCCCGCCTTGGCGGCGAGGAAGGCGGCCGGCACGTGCCAGTGGTCCGGCGTGGCGATAACGACCGCGTCGATGTCGTCGCGCGCCAGAAGCTTGCGGAAGTCGCCGTAGGCCTTGGCGTCCTTATTGCCGTATTTCATGTTGATCCGCGCCACGCCGCGGTCCTGCTTGGACTTGAACGCGTCAGCGACCGCGACGCACTGGCAGTCCTTGAGGCTCAGGAAGCCGCCGAGCAGCCCTCCGCCTCGCCCGCCGACGCCGATGTGGCCCATGACAATTCGCTCGCTGGCCGGCGGCGTGCCGTCCGGCGCGCCCAAGGCCGTCGACGTCAGAACGTAAGGCGCCGCAACCGCCGCCGCCGTGCTTGCCGCCGTCCGCCTAAGCAGTCTGCGACGCGTGAAGGACTGTCTGTTCATTGTGTGCTCCTGATGCTCACGCCGCGCCGCAGGTTCGGCTGACAGCGTATCGGGAAACGTAATCTCGTATTGAATCTAACGCCCGTTCTTGCCCGACGGGTCAACGTTATATATTTCCAACTCGCGAATCGCCGGCGAGGGCCCGTAACTGCCCGTAATCTTCAGCTCGATCGTCTTGCACCGCACCGGCGCGAACGCGACGATCAGGCGGGCGTTGGTGTACGTCGCGCCGCGAACCGTCTTGACCACCTTGCCGTCGCACAGGATCGCAAAGTCCTTCGGTGAGTAGCCGTGGTGCCTGTAGCCGGTGATGCTGATCGCCGAGACGTTCGTCGCCGCTTTCAGCGTGACGCGAAGGATGTAGAGCTTCCGCCCATCCGCTTCGTCCCAGTAGGTCGCCTGGTTGCCGTCGATGGCCGCCTGGTCCCCGCCGGCGGCCCCGTCCTTCTCGATTCCGTCCGGGCTGGTGGCGGTGGCGCCGATGGCGAGGTTGACCGGCTTGGACATCGCCAGCAGGATCGCCGACGCGCGGGCCTTGACGTCCGCGGACTTCGCCGTGTTCAGCAGCGTGCGGACAACGGGCTTTGTGGCATCGACGTTGTGACGCCAGACGGCCTGGGCTATCTCGACGGCGGCCAGGGCGGCCTCGTCAGCGACGGCGGGAGTCTTCAGCATACCGGCAGCCAACTGCAGCGTTTGGGGCGAATGGACCTGCCCGAGGGCGCTGAGCAGCATCTTGGTCTCATCGGTCCGCGGGGCGATCTTCAGCGCCAGGGCGAACAGCGTGGCCAGGTCGTCAGGCTTGCGGTCGGTCGCGCGGGGCGCGAGGGCGGCGAAACCGCGAAGGGCAAGCACCTTGGGGACGATCTCCTTTGCGTCGCGAGCCGCGGCGAGCAGGTCGTCCAGCGCCGCCCCGTCGGGCCATTCGGCCAGGGCGCGAATCGCGCCGGTTCGCACGTCGGGGTCGGCGTCTTTCAGTGCGGCCCGCACGGCGCCCAGCGACTTGGTCCCGCCGAGATTAGCAAGCACGCGAAGCAGGGAGGCCTTGGTCGCGGCGTTTCCTGACTTCATCGCCGCCATAGCGGCTGTCACCGTTGCGTCGGCGGCCTTGGTCCGTCGAGCGGTGGCGATCAAGGCGTTTTCGATATGGCGCCGGACGGTCGCCGAGTCGGTCTTGCCCAGTGCGGCGATCATGGCGCCGCAGTGTTCGGCGGAGGCGAGGTCTCTCAGGGCGGCCGCCGTTTCGGCGCCGGCTGCGTCGCCGGTTTTGCCCAGCAGGCCCAGCAGAACCGGCACGGCGGCGCGCGTGCCGCGTCCGCGCAGTGCGATGATCGCTTCGGTCTGTGCGGGCACCGATGCCCGATCTGACCCGAGCATGCGGATCAGCGTTTCGTCAACGTCCTTGGCTTTCAGGCGGACCAGGGCGTTGCGAGCGATGCGCTGCTCAGCGCCGCTTGCGCCAGCGGCGGTCGCCGCCAGCCAGGGCGCCGTCTCCCAGTTGCCGAGTTTCCCCAGGACGATTATTGCCGCCTGCCGCACGGCGGGAGTCTTGCTGCCGGCCGCCGCCGTGATTGCCGCCAACGCCGCGGCGTCGCCGCGGGCGCCGAGGGCGTCGATCAACTGCACCTGGACGGCTGGGGAAAGCTTGGGCAGTTGAGCAGCCAGCATGGTCGTCAGTTCCTTGCCCCCCGTGGTCCTGGCGCACCGGATGGCGGCCGACTGGAGGGCCCGATCGCTGCCGGTCAGGGCCCTGGTGAGCATGCCGACGGCGCGGTCTTTCCGGCAGGCGATGAGACCCGGGAAGGCGGCGGTGCGGACATGGCGCGGCTGGTCGGCGCCTGCGAGGCGCGTGAGTATCGGTTCGGCCTGTGCGGTATTGCCCGATTCGAGCAGGCCCTCGGCGCAGCGGAGCAAGGCGTCGGGCAGCGTGGGCTTCAGCGCGTCAGGCACCTTGGCGGCCCCCAGCGCCCCGGCGGCGGCCGGGCCGCCGATCCGCGCCAGCGCATTGATGCAGGCCGCCGCGACTGTCGCGTCGGACCCCGAGAGGCGCGCCGCAATCGCCTGGATGCTCGCCCGGTCGCGTCGCTCGCCCAGAGTGGTTATCACACCCGCCAGCGCGGGACCCGAAGCCTTGGGCAGGGCCGCTCGCATGGCGGCGACCGGCACGTCGCCGGGGATCCGTTCCAGGGCGGACCTCGCGTGGAGTCCAAGGGCCTTGTCGCCCAACAGGGCCACCAGTGCGGGCACCTGTTTGGCCCCGCCGATCAGCGACAGTTGTCCGCAGAGCCACTTCTTGCAGTCGACCGTTGCGCCCGTGCCCAGCGTGCGGGCCATCGCATCGGCCAGTTTCGCGCGGGCCCCCGCATCGCCGGACGAGGCGAAGAGAAGCTTCTCGACAGCGACCAGGTCCGCGCGGTCGTCGCCGAACGTGAAGCCGGCCGTCTTGGCCAGCAGGGCATCGATGTTCGCTGCACCCGCACCCGCACCTGCGCCTCCGGTCGCGGCGGGCCAGTTGGCCGGGACCGGCACGGTGACCTTGCCTGTGGCCGCCCACTCAGTGCCCCGGAGCATCAGCGTCGTCCACGCCACGTTCCGCATGTGTTCGACGCCGTGGCCGAGCACGAGGTTAAAGCCCCGCCCCTTGCCCAGCTTCGTCGCCATGGCGACCGCTTCATCCTGTCCCGAGCCGCCCCTGTCCTTCGCGGAAAACGCCGTGCAGAGGACCGTTCGATCGGGATGCACCTGCATGCGGTGCCACAACTCGTCGGTCGTCCGAAACGCCTTCATGCCGCGTGTGATCGGATGGTCGCCGTCGGCGATCTTCACGTCGAACGCATGCTGCCTCCCGTGCCCCGTCCCCTTGCCCCACGTCGCGCCGATCAGTTGCTGAAACTCCGGCCAGGTGTGGAAGCTCGCACTGGCCGCGTGAAACAGCGCGAACCCCTTGCCGCCCTTGACGAAATCCAGGAAGGCCTTCTCGGCCTTTGGCCCCCACTGGCGGGCCTTCATCTGCGGGAACCCCGCCCAGTTGCTGACGATCACGTCGTACGTGTCGAGGCCGGGCGCCGCCAGGGACGCCGCCGGATCGTTGGTCACCGTCACCGCGAACCGCCCGCTGTCCTCGAGGATCTTCTTCAACTCGGGCGTGGTGGCCTTCCAGTTGTGGTTGTTCTTCCCGCTCAGCAGGAGCACCTTGAGCGGCCCGGCCGCCCGGGCGTCGCCGCCCGTCCACAACGCCGCCGTCACGCCCAGAACCGTCAACACCGTGATCGTTCGCTTCATCGGATTCTCGCTCCATTGGTCGTCAGAAGATGCGTATCAGCACGCAGGGGCGGATTGTATCTTACGGTCCCGCCCAAAGACAAGTTGCCGCGCGGTGCGCACCGTTTAGCGGTCGATCGTCAGATCGACGTTCGTCGTTCGACGGCGCATCACGCCTCGCTCCGATTATGCGCGGTAGGCAAAACCGCGGCGCTGGTTCCATGAAGGAACAGACGCGACGGTGACAGCGCATTGGCGCAGGAGACATCGATGAGCACGTATGACAGACGCGGGTTTCTCAAGGCGGCGGGTCTGGGCGCCGCGGCGCTGGCGGCGCCGCGGTTAGCGGGCGCTCAAACGGCGGGCAAGGGCGAAGCAGGTAGACCCAACATTCTCCTGATCATGTCGGACGACCAGACGTGGCGCGACAATGGGTGTTACGGCAATCCCGACGTCAAGACGCCGAACATCGACCGGCTGGCCGGCGAAGGCATGCGGTTCACGCGGTGCTTCACCGCCACCGCGATGTGCGCCCCGACAAGGCAGCAGTTGTACACGGGCATCTTCCCCGTGCGGAACGGGGCGTACCCCAACCACAGCCGCGTCTACGACGGCACCAAGAGCCTCGTGCATCATCTCAAGGCGCTGGGCTATCGCGTGGGGCTGTCCGGCAAGAAGCATTTCGGCCCGGCGGCCTCGTTCCCGTTTGAGACGGTCAAGAACCGCGGCGAGTTCGTCAATCGCGACAAGACTCAGCCGTACTGCCTGATCGTCACCTCGCACAGCCCGCACCTGCCCTGGAGCGCCGGCGACGCGTCGGCGTACGATCCGAAGAAGCTCACCCTGCCTCCGTACATCGCCGACACGCCCGAGATGCGCCAGGCGCTGTGCCGCTACTACGCCGAGATCACCGACTTCGACCGCGAGGTCGGCGAAGCGATGAAGCTCGTCGCCGACTCGCCGCGGGCCGACAACACGATCTTCATCTACACCTCCGAGCAGGGGGCCCAGGTGCCGCACGGCAAGTGGACGTGCTACGACGTGGGGCTGCGGACGGCACTGGTGGTTCGCTGGCCCAAGCGCGTCAAGGCCGGCTCGGTCGCCCATGCGTTGGTCCAGTACGTCGACGTGGTGCCCACACTGGTCGACGCGGCCGGGGGCAAACCCGTCAAAGGCCTCGACGGACGCAGCTTCCTGGGCGTCCTGGAGGGCAAGACCGACAAGCACAACGACTACGTCTACGGCGCCCACACCACGCGGGGCATCATTTCGGGTTCGGAGTGTTACCCCGTCCGGTCGGTCCGCAGCGAGACGCACAAGTACATCCGCAACCTGAACCACAAGATCGCCTTCCGCAACACGCTGATCGTCTCGGACAAGGCCAACTACTGGCGGTCATGGGTGGCGGCGGCCAAGACCGACAAGACCATCGCGAAACTCGTCAACATGTACCAGCACCGCCCGGCGGAGGAACTGTACGACATCGTCAAAGACCCGTTCGAGTTGAACAACCTGGCTGCCGACCCGGCCCACGCAAAGGTCAAGGCCGCCTTGAGCGCCAAGCTCGACGCGTGGATGAAACAGCAGGGCGACGAGGGCAATGCGACGGAGATGAAAGCCCGCCAGCGCCAGGGCCGCGGCGAGAAGGGCAAGGGCGGTCGAAAGAAGAAACGCGCCAAGGCGAAGGAGAATGCGAAGTGACGCAGTTGTGTTCCACGCGACGAGGTTTCCTTAAAGCCGCCGGACTCGGCGCCGCGGCGGTGACGATGCCGCGCTGGTTGCGCGCCGCCGGCGCGCCGGACGCGAAGAAGCCCAACATCGTCATCGTCATGGTCGACGACATGGGCTTTTCCGACATCGGCTGTTACGGCAGCGAGATTGACACCCCGCACCTCGACGCGCTCGCGGCCGGCGGGCTGCGGTTCTCGCAGTTCTACAACACCGGGCGATGCTGCCCCACGCGGGCGAGCCTGCTGACGGGCCTGTATCCTCACCAGGCCGGCGTGGGGCACATGACGGGCAACTACAACAAGCCCGGCTACATCGGGCGACTGGCCGACCGGTGCGTCACGATTGCCGAAGTCCTCAAGACAGCCGGCTATCGCACGATGATGACGGGCAAGTGGCACGTCGGGGCCGCCCCGGGCCAGCGCCCGCCGGACCGTGGGTTCGACCGGTTCTACGGCGTGCCCGAGGGCGGAGGGTTCTACTTCAAGCCCAAGGCCGGGCGGACGATCATGCTCGACCGCACCGTCAAGCACACCCACCAGACCGGGCCCATGCCTAAGGACTGGTACAGCTCCGACGCCTGGACGCGGTGGGGGCTCAACTTCATCAGCGAGTCGGTCGAGATGGGCAAGCCGTTCTTCCTGTACCTCGCCCACAACGCCCCGCACTGGCCTCTCCAGGCCCCGCCGGAGGCTATCGCGAAGTACCGCGGCAAGTACAAGATCGGCTGGGACGCCCTCCGCAAACAGCGCCACGCCCGCCTGATCGAGATGGGCATGGTCAAGACCGACTGGCCCCTGACGCCGCGCGACGCCAAGTGCCCGGCGTGGGACTCGCTGACCGACGCCCAGAAAGACAAGTCCGACCACCTGATGGCTGCCTACGCCGCCGTGGTCGAACTGATGGACGCCAGCGTAGGCGTCCTGACGGCCGGGCTCAAGAAACTCGGTGTGTTGGACAACACCCTCGTGCTCTTCCTTGCCGACAACGGCGGCTGCGCCGAGGGCGGGATTCTGGGAACGCATCGCGGGCCCGGCGCGATCGGGACCGCCGAGTCGCACGACATGTACGGGCTCGCCTGGGCCAACGCTTCGAACACGCCGTTCCGCCGGTACAAGCACTGGGTCCACGAGGGCGGGGCGGCGACCCCGCTGATTGCCCACTGGCCCCGCGTGATTGCGGCCAAAGGCAAGATTACGCACCAGGCCGGTCACCTGGTGGACCTGATGGCGACCTGCTGCGACGTCGGCGCCGCGACGTATCCGTCGACGTTCAAGGGCAACAGAATCGTCCCCGCTCAGGGCAAGAGCCTGCTGCCGATCTTCCAGGGCAAGCAGCGGGCAGGGCACGAGGCGATCTTCTGGGAGCACGAGGGCAACCGGGCGGTCCGCCAGGGACGATGGAAGCTGGTGGCCAGGCACGGCGGGCCCTGGGAACTGTACGACATGGATGCCGATCGCACGGAACTCAACGACCTGTCGAAGGGCAACCCCCAGATCGCCCGCAAGCTGAAGGCCCAATACGACGCGTGGGCCGAGCGAAGCTACGTCGTGCCCTGGCCCGCACGCGGGGCCAGGAAGGGCGGCGGGAAACGCAAAGGCGCGAAGAAGAAGTAGCGCAGAGGACGTGACGGTGACGTCCGGGAGAATCGAACGAATGAACTGTCGAGACGCGGAGCGTTTGTCGGTGGGGCGAACAGTCGGCCTGCTGGGCCTCGTGGTGGCGATGCTGGCGGGGCAAGGCGTCGCGGGCGAGAACTGGGCGCAGTGGCGCGGGCCTCAGTTCAACGGCAGCACCGACGAGACGAACCTGCCCGCCACGTGGAGCAAGACCGACGGGATCGCCTGGGCCCGTCGCATGCCCGGCCCGAGCGCCTCGACGCCGATCGTCTGGGGCGATCGCGTGTTCACTAGTGCGGTCAGCGCCGGCGGCGACCTGCTTGCGATGTGCCTGGAGACCCGGACGGGCAAGGTGCTCTGGTCGCACAAGACGGGCAAGGCACGCAAGTTCAGGGCGGGCAGGCACAACGCGGCGTCACCTTCGGCGGTGACCGACGGGCGGGGCGTGTACTTCCTGTACGGTACGGGCGACCTGGCGGGCTTCGACGTCAAAGGCAAGCGCCTGTGGTCGCGCCAACTGGAGGCCGACTACGGGCGGTTCATCATCAAGTGGGGCTACGGATCGAGTCCGCTGCTGTATGACGGCAGGCTGTACGTGGTGGTGCTCCAGAACCGCAAGCCCGGCCGCTATGACGCGGAGAACAAGAGCGGCCTGACCGACAAGCGCAAGGCGCCGCTCGAGTCGTTCCTGCTGGCGATCGATCCGAAGACGGGCAAGACGCTGTGGCGCCACGTGAGGCCCTCCGACGCCGACGACGAGGGCGACGAGTCGTACGCCACGCCCATGCCGTTCGAAGGTGGCGGGCGAAAGCAGATCATCCTCCACGGCGGGGAGTACGTCACGGGCCACGACGCGGCGACGGGGGCCGAGTTGTGGCGGTGGGAGTTCTCGCCGGTCAATCGCGAGGTCTGGCAGCGGACGGTCTCGTCGGCGGCGACCGACGGGGGGCGGATCTACGTCGGCCGGGCGAGATGGCGCGGACTGTACTGCCTCGCTCCGACCGGTACGGGCCGGATGACCGATTCGATCGTCAAGTGGAAGCACGAGAAGCACTCCACCGACGCCTGCGGGCCGCTGGTCTACCGTGGCAGGGTCTACCTGCTGTCCGGTGCCAAGCGGACGCTGGCGTGTCTCGACCAGAAGACGGGCAGGCTGGTCTGGGTGACGAAACTCAAGGCGTCGGGCGAGTTTCGCTGCTCGCCGACCGGCGCCGACGGGAAGATCTACTTCATGAGCATGTCCGGGGAGGTCTTCGTCGTGGAGGCCGGCGATACGTTCAAGCAACTGGCGAAGATCGAGTTGAAGGAGCGCACGTGCTTCTCGTCGATCTCCGCGGCGGCCGGCAGGCTCTTTGTCCGCACGCCGCGATACGTCTACTGCGTGGGGCCCGCGAGCAAGTGACGCGGCGGGATAGCGCTACGGGGCATGCGTGTCGATGAGCGTGCCGATGCGCTCGGGCGTCAGGTCGCCCAACGCGTCAACAACGAGGTGGGCCTGTTTGGCCAGCTTGTCCCACGGCGCCGTGCCCGTCAGTGCCACCGCCGCCATCCCCGCGCTGCGGGCGGCTTCCACGCCGGCCGGGGCGTCCTCGACCACCGCGCAGCGGAGGGGCCTGATCTGAAGCTTGTCGGCCGCTTTCAGGAAGACCTCCGGATGCGGCTTGCCGCGGGTTACATCGACGGCCGTCACCACCGCGCCGAAGACGGGGGGCAGGCACTCGCGAACGACGGCCACGTTCTCCGGCGGGCCCGACGAGCCGATCGCCAGGGCGAAGCCTTCGGCGTGCAGGGCCTCAATCAGCGCCGCGGCGCCGGGCATCTCCGGGAACGACTCGCGCAGGATGTCGCGGTAGGCGGCCTCCTTCTCGTCGTCCCAGGCGGGGACCTCCGCCTCGCTGACGTGGTCGGACCAGAGCGAGGCGATGATCTCCCGCGTGGTCCGCCCGAACGTCGCGGCGAACTGCTGTTCGGTCATCTCCAGCCCGTGGGCGCCGGCCATCCGGTTCCACGAGTCGAAGTGCGCGCGATAGCTGTCGACCAGCACGCCGTCCATGTCGAATATCACCCCGTACTTGGCCACGTCGTCGCTCCTTGTCCGGCCGCAGCCGGCGCGTCAAGTGTCAGTCAGTCCAGACCGTGGGGCTGGATCGAGTCGAGGTAGGCTGCCGACTCCTGGGTCAGTTCGGCGGCGTTGGCCTCGTCGGTATCGATATGCATGTCCAACTGGTAGTCGTCGCCCACGCGGACCACCACGTCGCCGAAGATCAGTTCGCGTTCGCCCTCGACGCGGACCCGCACCACGTCGCGGTTCTTCAGGCCGAAGTCCTCGGCGTCCGCGGGGGTCATGTGAATGTGACGCATCGCGCAAATCACGCCGCGATCGATCGCTATCTGCCCGGCGGGGCCTTCCAGGACGAGCCCCGGCGTGTCGTCAAGGTCGCCCGAGACGCGGATCGGCGCATCGATGCCGAGGGCATACTCGTCGGTGCGCGAGATTTCGACCTGCGTCTGTGCCCGCGCGGGCCCCAGCACGCGGACGTCCTCGAGTCGATTCCGCGGCCCGACCAGCGTCACGCGCTCGATGGCGGCGAACTGTCCCGGCTGGCTGAGTTCGATCTCGGGCTGCAGCACGTGGCCGGGCCCGAAGAGAGTTTCAACGTCAGCGTCAGTCAGATGTACGTGGCGACACGAGATGCCGATCGGGATCGGGCGGTCCCTGTTGATCTCCCGCTCGCAGCGTTCGACCCCGTCGTCGACAGCGGATGGTTTCTCGGTACACATGGCGTGCAGTATAGTCCCGTGGGTGGCACCTTCAAGGGAAGCCGGTGCCGTGGTCCTACGCGCCGGTGCCGTGGCTTGACGCGAAGCGGCAACCACGTATCGCCAATCCCAGCGTGGCTGCCGCTTCGCGTCAAGCCATGAAGATATGAAGAGAGGGCATCCTTTGGCCCCGT
>CAZVEV010000013.1:0-44297 GCA_964625865.1 uncultured Planctomycetaceae bacterium
TGCTTCTATCGCGGCCGCATCCCCCCATCTGTTACCCTCATTTGAACCACGCCTATTTTCGTAGCAGTCACCTTCTATGAAGCCGGGTCTGTCAAGGCGGAGTTTCTACGATCGATTGGTCCAACCTTCTATTCGAGATCACGTGACTGCGCGTTAATGCGTTGACCGTCACGGTCCCATTCAACTGCTGCGATGACGCCCATTCTATTCAACAGGATCTACGTCCCAGGTGACTGGACGAGCTGTCATCGTGCCAATCGACGGCGAACTCTGCATTCCCGATCATAACGAGGACACCTTTCCGGTATCCGTAATCTACGCTGCTTCTGTTGCCGGCGGCATACGCCAGGACGTTCCGTCACGCAGCATCGCCCAAGCCGTGACCAGTAGCCGTCGGGCCACCGCCACAATCGCGATACGAGAGCGCTTCTTACTCCCGCCGCGAACACGCTCGTAGATCGACGGGCCGATCTCAAAGACGATCCGCTGGGGGGCCTGCCGCACAATCACCTGGTGGATGACCATGGGCGCCGTCTTGATCTTCTCGTACTGTGCCTCGCGCGTCTCGCTGTCGTAATGACACGCTACGCTCTTGAACTTTCCCAGGTCCAGTGCGAGAATCTTCATTGTCGGGTCTCCTTACGCGTCAGCAGGTTCTGGGCGATCCACGCGATCAGCCCGTTAAGATTGGGACTATGATCCCGTATACAACCGCTGACCGGGACACCCGGCTTACATAGTTTCTATTTCGGGTTTCATGCGCGACAGGCAGCGTTGGACGGGTGGAGGCGGCCTGTGGCGGACCGGTGATCCTTGGCGTTGGTTTGAACGGGTGAAAGGAACGAGGGCTATGAAGAGAAGGATGCTGTTCGGCAGTCTGTGTCCGATGGCGGTGGTCGTGATGGGTGTTTCCGTTATCTCGGCGGCAGTGGAGAGCACCGCAGTGCCAGGCAGAGGGCGGCCGCAGCCGCACAAGGCGGCGACCGTCATGAAGAAGCCGGTCAAGGAGTTGCAGGCGGCTTTTCGGGCTCTCCGGTTCGGCATGTTTATTCATTACAACATGGCGACCTACAAGAACACGCAATGGGTCGCGGGCTACCACAGCCCGGCAGACTTCAACCCCGGGGGCAAGATTGACACGGATGCCTGGGCAGACGCGGCGGTCTCGGCGGGCATGACCTATGGCGTGCTGACGGTTAAGCACGTGGCAGGGTTCTGTCTGTGGGACAGCAAGCATACGACATATGACGTGATGCATCCTGATTGTCCCTACAAGCAGGATCTTGTGGCGCAGTTCGTCAAGTCGTTCAAGAGCCGAAAGCTGAAAGTGGGGCTCTATTACTGCTGGCGGCATCCGGGATTCGATGCCGGAAAGAACAAGGGCAAGTACAAGGTCTTGCCGCCGGAATGCGACCCGGCGAAACACACTCTGGAAGAGCAGATCACGTTCCAGAAGAAGCAGATAGCGGAGTTGATCGCGAAGTACCCGGATGTGTTCTACATTTGGAATGACGCGCTCGACGAGAAGATCATGAAGGCGGAGGAGGCAAAGGCGTTTGTGCGGAGCCTGGGGCCGGGCATCCTTGCCAGTTCCAACTGGTGGGACTGGGGCAGGAAAGGAACGCCGTTCGTGGATATTGCGGTCAAGGAAGTGCGTCATTTCCCGCAAGACAACAAGGCCCCGGGCGAAACCTGCTGGAAACTGGAGCAGAAGTGGTTCTGGCAGGAGGGGTTTCGTTCCGGCAGCGCAAAGAGCGTTATGAGTCACATGGCCAAAGCACATGCCCGAAACTCGAACTTCCTGCTTAACGTCGGCCCGGACAAGAACGGCAGGATCATCGAGTCAAGCGTCAAGACCCTGGCGGAGATCGGGAAACTGTGGAAAGACTCGACCAAGTGAACAAGGAAATAGGGGACTGGCTCGCTCGCAGGCCGCAGGCGGAGGACGTGCCTGTATCCGCTTTCGACGCCGACCCATGGTAGGACATGAAGTGGTGACTGCCCCCTACTCTTGAGTGAGAACGACCCACCGGGAAGGCCGTATTCTCATCTTTCTGTCTTTGTCAAGACATAGGAGAGGTCGGTGAGTTCGTTTCCCGATTCGTCCAGCACGTGCACGCTGGCGGCCCAACCGCCCCACGCCTGCGTGACCTTCAGCAACAACTTGTTACGGCCAGCCTTCAGCTTCACCGGGACCTTGTCACCCTTGGAGACGTGGCCGCGGTGTGCCAGCTTGGCATGAATCCGTTCATCGTTGAGCCAAGCCACCACGCCGTCATCCGAACCGATCCCTAGCACGGCGTCCCGGGCCACGGGTGAATGGATCCAGGTCAGGGCATAGAACGCCGCGTTCCTGCCGTCGCCGAAGTCAAGAACGAAGGGCGAGGTCGGTTGCAGGGCCGCGGGCCGTTCCTGCTTCCGCCATGCGATGCGTTTACCGCCCTTGCCGACATAGGTCTTGGCCAGGTCGATCGGCTCGGTTTCAGGGGGAAGGACCGTGTCTTTGGTTCCGTCGCCCCGGTTCTCGAACGGACCCAACGTCCACCAGCGAGAGACGGAGGGAAACAGGCGTCGAGTCCTCTCCACGCTCGCCGGTATCCCGTTCCACACCAGTGTTGCGGTGGCCTTGAGCGTCATATAGGACAGCTCACGCCCCAGGGGGACCTTAAGGCGCCACGTCGTGACGGCGTCCTTCGTGGGCGTCACCACGAGCGGTGTCGGCTCGCCCGGTGACAGGCCTGATCTCACAGGGGATACGGCCAGTGCGATCTGACCTTTCAACGCGTCGGCGTGCCCGCTTGATACGCGTGCGGTCAGGACGACGTGCCCCGGTTCGGTCGCTGGTTCGGCCTTGAGCCGCAGGCCCAGCCCCAGGATGTCGGCCACGGCCAGCGCGGCTCGTGCCTTGTCCGGACAACCGGCGATATCTTTCGCAACTGTCTCCAGGCGTGTCCGGTAATGCGCCAGGGCCCTGGTCTGTGCGTCCCGGTCCTTGGTGGCGCAGGCGAGCATCGCCTTGCGCAGAGCAAGCAATGACCGCGGGGCCTGATCGCCCAATCGCCAAGCCGCGTGGTACAGCCGAAACGTCTCCTCCGTCGGCAGGAACCGCGTGCGACCCGGCGGTCCCGGACGGGTGGCGTCTGGCCGGCCGGCCCGATGGACGTCCGGGAACAGGGTGAAGCCGTGATAGGTGCCCTTGGACAGAACGCACCATGGCTTGGACAGCAGTCTCTCGCGTGTCTTCGGCTTGACCGGAATCGTAGTGCGGTGGGTTTGCATTTCAGCCCCACGGCCGGTTCTGAGCGTGACCTCAATGGCCTGCCTGGCGAGGCGAATCGTCATTCCTATGGTCCGGTCGCCACGGGTTGCGGCGTTCAGGAAAGCGGGCGTAAACGTCTCGGTCGTCTTGGGCAGGCCGATGGTCGCCCCGTCCAGCAGCAGGCCGGCCCGCTTGGGCTGTCCAATGTGCTCGATCATGATATCGAGATGTTCCTGGTCGACGTTGGACTTCCTGCCGTCCTTGCGTTTGCCTGTGCCGCCGACTCCGAAACCCAGCCCGGCCTTGCCCCAATCGCCCGAGTACTTGCCGGCCCGTGAGAAGTCAATAACGCAGCCCACCGTCGGTTCGTCCACGCCACGTGCTACCGGCCCCACCATCGCGGGCGTCTTCGCATAGACCGGCCAGTCCATGACGAGGGGATCATCGGTTGCAGGCTTGTCCTTGAGGAGGAGATTCACGTTCTTCTGCGCGTAACGCGCCCAGTTGGGATACCCATAGGACCAGAGCGTGTCGCCTTCCTGCTCGAAGCCCCAGTCCACCCAGTGGAACGTGTTGCGGCGTTCGGCGACCCAGGCCTTCCAGGCCCCGTTGAGATTCTTCACATCAAAGATCGTGGGCATGAGACGCCTGTCGAACCCGGCCTTCGAGGTGGTCGGGTCCCGGGCCATTCGCTCATGGAGCCAGACCCGGTGGCGCATCTGGCGATCCAGATCCGACCACAGGAACTGCATCCAGAGCTGGTACACGTCCGGCTTGTAGCCCATGCCGTCCTTGCCCAGCCAGAACTGCTCGGCTTCCACGAAGTCCTTGCGCAGATACGCCAGCCCGGAATCGGTGTGGTTGTTGCCGGCCACCCGGTCGAGAACCATCACCGTCAACTGCTTGCTCGCCGGATCGTATACGTGTTGTTCCAGGGCGTGCGTGATGCCCTCGAAGAACCACACGGGCAGGTCGTCGGCCGCGCGACCCGTCAGGGCCATCTGAAAGGCGTGGAGGTTCTCGTGCATCACCAGGCCCCGTTTGTGCGCCCGAAGTCCGCCCCCGGGGTAGTTGTAGGCGACCTTGTTTGAGTGGAGGGTGACCCCCCCGCCGCCGCCACGCCAACCAACACCGCCGACGTCAATATCACTGGCCTTCTTCAGGCGTTCCAGGTTCCTGGAGAACGAAAGAGCGATCCGGGTCGTGTCCGAGCCGGCCGGCGCACCGCCGAAGATCCAGACACAGTGCGGATAGGCCAGCTCGGCCATCGTAAGGTAGTCCCGCGACTGCTTCTCGTCGACCTCCGACCGCAGAGCGAAGTGCTGACTCACATACCAGGTATACCCGGGGATACTCTTGACCTTGGGTGCCGAAAAGGTCTTTGGCAGTTGCTGACCCACATTGACGATGGTGATGTCCACGGCCGTAGAGGTACGTCCGTTCACAATGACCTTGGCCGGCGTCTCTGAAGGTGGCGGCACGGCCGCGTTCCCCGGGGGGCCCTGACCCGCGAAGACCATCCCGATCACCAATAACAGGAGCGCGCGGTTCGTCCGATTCCTACTCTGATTCATAGTCGTCCCTTTGGATTCCGCCGTACTATAGTAACAGCAGGGAATAGAAACTAGGACAATAGGGGACAGTCACGAATGGCACTTCCTTAAGCCCGAAATGGCGGGATTCCGCAGATTCACCTCAACCGTAGTACCTGCGATGATAACGCCTTGAGTCTGGTCGTCATTTCGACTCAACCGCGGGAATCGCCTTAAGGAAGTGCCATTCGGGACAGACACCTATTTTGGACTGGCGTGTTGCTCGAGGGCACTGTGAAACATCGCCCGGTCGAACCGTTCGTTGGGGAACACCTCGTCAAACAGTGTAATGCCCATGGGGGCGTCGAGTCCCGTCTTGCGGAACGCGGCCCCGGCCTCAAGCCAGGAATCGACGTCGGCTCGGGTCAGCATGTCCAGGCGCCGGCGGCGCCTGGCGGCGACCTGTGCGTCATAGTGTTCGTCGGTGTACAGTCCATCGTCGACCACCAGTGACAGGACGACGTTGAAGCCGTTGACATCCTCGCCGAGAACCTTCTCGAACGAGGCCTCCCACGCCGCGATTTCCTGCCTGGAAATGCTCTCCATCCTGCGCAGGAGACGTTGGGCGGTGTCCGGAATCAGGTTGCCCTGTGCGTCGTAGAGGACACTCATCTTCTGAAGGAGGCACGCGGCGAAACCCTCTCGCGTCATCTTGCCACCCACCGGTATCTCTTCACTCGCCATGGCCAGGCCCAGTGCCCCTCGGTTCAGGCCACTGCCCGGGCGAGTGACGAAACCTCTGTCGAAGGACTCGCCCACAACCTCGACAACCTTTGTGGACCATCGGGAGTGGTCGGCGGCACTGGTCGCCATGCGTTTCTGCATGACAGGTGACAGCGCCGCCTTGCCGCTTGCATCGCGGATGAACCCCGAGTCGAAGCGCCCACAGGACGGCTCGAGCGTCCGCAGCCGCGTCGCAGCCGCCTGTTGCGACGTGTCGCCTGCGTTCTTGGTTGCCTCGTCCCCGTCCGGGGCGTTGCCCTCGCATCCCCACGTCAGAAGCAACAGGCCACAGAGCCCGGTCGCTGCCGCGATCCTGAAACGATCACTCATGCTATTCTCCTGCCTCAATCCGTTCGATCGGCCGCGAGAGAGACCAGGCCTACCTACGAGCCTGGACCTCAACGAGCGTCTATCTTCCACTGACCATCCTCATTGACAACCGGCAGCGCAATCGATTCTTTTCCCTTGTGGGATATCGACACCTTGCCCCTTTCCTTGTCCCCGGTGAACGTGAAGGCGAACTCGTCGAGTGTGTAATCGCCATACATCCTCTTCAGATTGCCTTGAGCTTCCTTGAGGTTGCTCTCCCAGTCCCCCTGCTCGACGTCCTCGCGAATCCGCTTCGAGTAGGCGTTCCTGAAGCCGTTGAGGTCGGAAGCCTTCACCGCACTCAACACCGCAATTACGGGGGCGTCTTCCCGCGGCACGTTGTCTTGTTGCCGAGGCGCCTCGTCTCCGCATCCCCACGTCACAAGCAGCAGACCCCACAGCCCGGCTACTGCCGCGGTCCTGAAACGATCGATCATGGTGTTCTCCTGTCTCAATCCGGACTCAATCGGGACGGCTATTATCGTCTTCCGTGATGGAAGAGCCAACAACAGATGGTTGACCGGCCCGGAATTCGGGCTAATCCGGGGACGCTAATCCGGATTACCATGACAACACCCTAGCGCCTCAGCCAGACCCCGTCAAACAACAACCGTATGGTGGCCCCGGATTACCCAGTAGACGGGCTTCATCCATCTTTGCCAGGAACGCATAGGCGGCCGTAACGACGTTCGAGGGGACCAGAACGGTCTGATCGGGGTTCGCACCAGCGGCGAGATCTCCCTGGGCACGCTCGATCTCAAGGCAGGCGCCCACGTGTTGAGAGCCACCGTCATCGGCCGCAACGCCGCGGTGAAAGACAGGTTCGGCGCCGGCAGCTACCTCTTCGGCATCGATTACCTGCGACTGCAGAAGTAGGCGTGATGGAGTCAGAGCCTCAGTAGATACGGACCTCGCACAGGGCCACGGATTTCGGCGAGGCGTCCGAGACCACGCGAATAGCGGAGGCGCTGACCGGGGCGAAGCGCAGGACGGTGCGGCGGGTGCGGGCGGTGGACTTGGCGACGGTCTTCCACTGGCCGGCGACCAGGGCGTCGACGTGGAAGTTCACGTTCTGTTTCTCTGCCGTCACGTGGACGGCCGAGACGGGCGCGGGCTTCTTCAGTTCGAACGCGATCCACGGCGCACCGGCAGCTTTGGCGTCCGGGGCCCAGGCGCTGCGGTCTTTGCCCACCACGCGGTTCCACCCGTCGACGGTCTTGGCGGGGTCCATGCCCGCGGCGGAACTGGACGCGGTAACCTTCGCCGTCCGCGCCCGGTCCGCGGGGTCAGCATTCTTGACGCCCATGAGGTAGCATCCGTCGCGGAGCAGGGCCTGCTGGAGTTCGACGATGTGGTCGGCGTGGATCTCGCGCGGGGTGGCGCAGTATTTCTTGGCCAGTGCCGCGGCGGTCCCGGCCGCCTGCCCGGTGGCGCACATCGGGCGCATCACGCGCGTACCGCCCAGGGCGATGTGGGTGGCCGAGTGGCACCGCCCGGCCATGAAGAGGTTGGCGATGTTCTTCGAGTACAGCGTACGATACGGGATACTGACCCTGCGTCCGTGGTAGACGTGGATGCAGTCGTTGCCTCGCACCCAGAAGCCCTCGGGATGGTGCACGTCGATGCCCCAGTCGGTAAAGGAGACCGTATCGGGGTGGATCGTCTGTTTGTCGAAATCGCTTTGACGCATGACGTAGTCGCCGACGAGGCGGCGGCTCTCGCGGATGCCGGGCACGTAGTTCAGCCAGACCAACTCGCGGTGCTTGTTCCTCGCGACGGTTGACGGGTTGTGGTTCTTGGCGTAGTTCCACATGCCCAGGGTGATGCGGAACAGTTCGTCGCGGATGGCCTCGGCGTCGTCAATGGTATTGAGCATGCCGCCGTACTCGACCCACCAGGCGTGAATGATCGCCCCGTTGATGTTGTTGCCCGGATTGCGCCCCTTGCCGCGGCTCGGCGCATCGAAGTTCGGCGGCCGCGTGATCGTGCGGACCCGCCTGTGCGAACCGAGCGGCTCGAAGTCCGACGATCGCTTCCACTGGTAGGCCCAGGGCGGGCAGGTGAACGGCACGCCGTCTTCGGAGACGGTCTCGGCGAGCGGCTTGGGGGCGACGGGCTTGGCGCCTCCGGCCAGCACGCGAACGCAGTCGGCCACGACGATGCCCTTCGTGCCGGCCGTCCCCACCGTCACGCTCGCCGGGCCCTTCGGATCAAGGGCGAACGTCCCGAGCAGCTTCCAACCGTCCTTGCCACCCGTCTGGTCCACCGTGACGGTCGTCTTGCCCTTGGCGTGGGCGACGGTGACCGGCACGTTCGTCGCGCGGTTCTTGTACGGCATGTAGCCCAGGAAGACCTGGTACCGCCCTGCCTTGACGACACTCAGCGTGAACGTGACGCTCTTGGCGCCCTTGCCGGTTCCCGCCTCGCCGTCGTGGAGGTAGTCCCCGCCCTGGAACGTGCTGTGCGTCCAGTCGCCGACGACCGTAACCCTGGCCTTGGCGCTGTACTTCGTGATCGTCCCGGGCGCCTTGGCGGGCAGGCCCCTCGAGCCGCCGGTCGGCCCGCCCGGGCGACGGTCGACGATGATCGCCTTGTACAGGCTGTTGCCCATCGTCCGCACCCCCGCCTTGACCGGCGCCAGCGTCTCGCCGAACTCCGCCCGGGCCTCCTGCCCCATGCGGAACTCGGCCCCCGCGTAGAAGCCGATCCACCCGTGCCCGGTGCAGTCGATGAACCGCGGGGCCGCGAACGCCATCCGCTGGCCCGTCCGAACGTCCAGGGCCAGCACGGTCTCGATGGTGTCCTTGGCGGCCATCGTCACGCCCGTGCCGCGGGTGTTGAGGAACAGGTCGATGGTCTTCTCGGCCCGGACGATGCGTTCGATCTTCTTCGAGTCGGCGAAGTTGCCCCAGCCCTGGGTCGGGAAGATTTCCTTGGCGATGCCGCTGACGTTGACGCGGTCCGGCGGGCGCCCGATGTACCCCATCGGCGGGATTTCGATCTCCGACGAGGCGTTGCCGCCCAGGACGGGCCTGTCCTGGATGAAGGCGACCTTGCACCCGTTGCGGGCGGCGCCGAGGGCCGCGCCGATCCCCGCCGGCCCCCCGCCGACGACCACCACGTCGTACGGGCCCATCGCCTTGACCGTCGCGCTGACGCCGCAATGCGCCAGTCGCTGGGCGGCAAGCGCCTTCAGATCGCCGGCCGGTCTGAAGTCTTCCGTCGCAAGGACCACCGCGTCGCATCGCCCCCACCAGCCGGTCAGATCCTTCAGGCGGACCTCCACGTCGCCGGCGGACAGGTCAAACGTCCCGCCGTCAATCCACTGCCACGTGTCTCTCTCAGCCTTGCCGAACGTCACCGCCGACGGCTTGCCCCCCACCCGCACGCTGAACCGCCCCGGACTGTGACTGACCAGCCAGTCCTTGCACCGGACCCACAGGCGGTACGTGCCCTTGGCGGGGACCTTCGCAGTGGTCACCGCATCGGCGACCGGCTTGCCCACGCCGGTGGCCAGCAGGCACGGCGAGCCCATCAGGTCGACGTACTGCGAATCGTTGGACCATCCGCCGGTGGTGGCGAACGTCTCGGCCTCCAGCCAGACCACGCTCGGGTCAGCCCCCGCTGCCGCCGTCGCCAGAAAAGCACAGATGACAAGTCCCGCCACCGCACCGCGCATCGTTCCGCACATGAGTCCACGTCCTTTCATCAGCGGATTGTACGGTATTGAACCCCGCCGAACGACAGACGTCACGCCCAAGCCGGGTGCCGTGGCTTGACGCGAAGCGGCAACCACGTTGTCTCCTTTCGAGAAGGCGTGGTTGCGGCTGCGCCGCAGCCCACGGCACCCCGGCGCAGGCGACCTATACTCGTCCCCGCAATCCGTGTATCCTGTGGACTGACAACGATCAGTTTGACCTCATGACATGAAAGGTCTCTCATGCGCAGACGTGATTTTCTCAAGACGGCGGGGCTGGCGGCAGCGGCAGCGGTCGCTCGGCCCAGGCGCGCGACAGCAAGAGACAGCGGCGCCAAGACCCGCAAGCCGAACTTCGTCGTGATCTTCATCGACGACATGGGCTACGGCGACATCGAGCCGTTCGGCTCGAAACTCAACAGCACCCCGCACCTGAACCGCATGGCGAAAGAGGGCATGAAGCTGACGAGCTTCTACGTCGCGTGCCCCGTCTGCTCGCCTTCGCGGGCGGCGCTGATGACCGGCTGCTATCCCATCCGCGTGGGGCTGGCGATGGGGTCGTGGCACGTCGTGCTGTTCCCCGGCGACACGAACGGGCTGAATCCGAAAGAGATCACCATCGCCGATATGCTCAAGACGGCAGGCTATGCGACAGGGTGCTTCGGAAAATGGCACCTCGGCGATCAGCCGCAGTTCATGCCCAACAGCCAGGGGTTCGACGAGTACTACGGCATCCCGTACTCGAACGACATGTGGCCGGGCCTGAAGCGGTGGGACTTCCCCGACCTGCCGATCATGCGCAACGACAAGGTGGACGGGGTGGTCAAGACGATGGCCGACCAGGCGATGCTCTGCAAGCAGTTCACCGACGAGGCGGTGGCGTTTATTCGCAAGCACAAGGACGAACCGTTCTTCGTCTACCTGCCCCACGCGTTCGTGCACGGTCCGCGTGCGGCACGGAAGGAGTTCCTCGACAAGGCGAAGAACCCCAACAAGGTCACCGGCGCGCAGATCGAGGAAGTGGACTGGTCGGTCGGGCAGGTCCTCCAGACCCTGCGCGACCTGAAGCTCGGCGAGGACACGCTGGTGATCTTCACCTCCGACAACGGCGGCGCCGGCGGATGCGTCAGTCTCCCGTTGCGCGGCGGGAAGGGCAGCACGTTCGACGGAGGCATGCGCGAGCCGACCCTCGCCTGGTGGCCCGGGCGCGTGCCGGCCGGGTCAACCTGCGACGAGATCGCCACCACGATGGACCTCCTGCCGACCTTCGCGGCCATCTCCGGCGCCAAGGCGCCAGCCGACCGCATCATCGACGGCAAGGACATCACGGACCTGCTGACGGGCACCCCCGGGGCCACCTCGCCCCACGAGGCGTTCTTCTACTACCACCGCACGAACCTCCGCGCCGTCAGGTCCGGGCCGTGGAAACTCCACGCGGGCGGCCAACTGTACAACCTCGACAAAGACATCGGCGAAAAGACCAACGTCGCCGCCAGACACCCCGAGGTGGTCAAGCGACTCAAGACCTACCTCGCCCGCGCCCGCAAGGACCTCGGCGACGGGGCCAGGAAGGGCGAAAACTGCCGCCCGATCGGCATTGCGAAGAACCCCCGCTGCATCCTTCCCCGCCCGGGCAAGACCGGCGAGGCCGCCTACGCCCCGGTCAAGCCCTCGAAGCCCGCGCGTCCCAGGAAGAAGAAGAAGTAGCCCCACGGAGCAGACGGACGTGAAGTACAAGCTGTTGGCATTGGACGTGGACGGGACGCTCCTGGGCGCGGACCACCAGGTGGCGCCCGAGACGGCTGAAGCCGTCCGCGCCGCGGAGGCCACCGGGCTGGGCGTGTGCCTGGCCACCGGGCGAAGCTACATCGAGACCCGCCCGTCGTGGCGGGAACTGGGACTCAGGGGGCCCTACCAGCCGATGGTCCTGATCGGCGGGGCGCTGGTCAGCGAGGCCGACACGGGACGAACGCTGTATCACAAGCCCATCGCCCCGGCGAGAGCGGTCGAACTGGCCGACGCGCTGGGCGAGGCGGGGTATTCGGCGATGGCGATCGTCGACTCGTGGCGACACGGGGTGGACTACTATCTCGCCGAGTGCGGCGACGTTCACTCGGCCCAGCGGGACTGGTTCAGCAAGATGAACGTCTCGGTGCGGACCGTCGGTCGTCTGGGCGACGTGGCGGACCTGCCCGCCCCGCTTCGCGTCTCGGCGGTGGTCCCGCCCGACAAGGCCCCCGCGCTGGCGGCGCACCTCAGGCAGCGGTTCGACGGCGACCTGAACATCCACCCCATCGTCGCGCCGAACTACAACGTCACGATCGTCGAGGCCCTGGCCGCCGGGGCCGACAAGCTCGTCGCCCTGCGCTACGTCGGCCAGGCCATGCGCATCGCACCGGCGCAGATCGTCGCCGTCGGGGACGACGTCAACGATATCACGATGGTCCGCGGCGCGGGCCTCGGCGCCGCCATGCCGGATTCCGCCCCCCCGCTGGCGGCCGCAGCCGACTACCAGATCACCACGTCGCTAGCCGACTTCATCCATCGCCTGATCGCCGGCGAAATCGGCGCGTAGGGCGTGCAACTTCGTTGCACGCGAAACGAATGGCGGATCCCCCGCGTGCAACGGAGTTGCACGCCCTACTTGATCACGATGGCGGAGTTGGGATCTGAGTACAGCCATCGCCCGTCGGGGAGCTTGTAGCGGGAGATGAGGGTCACCGCGTCGGCTTGGGGGACCTCGTCGCCCCAGCCGAGGCGGAGCATGTAGTGCCACCCCACGATATCGCGCCCGGCGTAGCGGTGCAGCGGCTCGCCGACGTACGACCAGGTGCGCAGGGGCTTGGCGGCGGCGATCTGGTCGGCCCGCAGGATCCCGTCGAACAGCAGGAACTCGAGCGTGCCGCTTACGGGGACAGCCCGGACCGGATCGTTGCGATAGAGCCTGACGCGCACCTCGATGCCGTCGGGCCCGGGCCTGCCGTCCCAGTCGGCCGGCTGGGGGTTGACCTCCATCTCCATCCCCGCAACCAGCGCCACCGGCTCGGGCATCACGTCGCCTTGCGGCGGGCAGCCCGCCAGCAGGACGGCCGTCGCGGACACCGTTATGTAGGCGAGCGTTCTCACGTGGCGGGTTTCGGTGCCGGCTTGGGCGCCGGCTCAGGCGTTGGCGTGGGTGTCGGTTTGGCGACCGGTTTCGGCGTCGGCTTGGGCGTCGGCTTGGGCGTCGGCTTGACCGGGCCCGCGGCCGGGGTGTCCAGGGCGGCCGGGCGCGTGGTGGCCTCGGTCGTCTTCTTCCGCTCGGACGGCGGGAGCAGTTCATTCAGGAGATACGAACTGGCGCGGTCCTTGGCGGCCTTGCCGTTTTGGCCCTGGCGCAGCAGCTTGAGGCGTTTGAGCTGCTCGTCGGTGAGGTTGTCGGCGTCGGATTCATTCTTGACGATTCGCGGGGTCAGGATGATCAGCAGTTCGGTGCGCTCCTTGACGACCGTCGTGGTCCGGAAGAACGCCCCGAGGAAGGGGATGTCGCCGAGGACGGGCACCTTCTTCTCGCGGTTGTCGTCGCGGGTGGTAATCAGCCCGCCGATGACAATCGTGTGCCCGTCGCGAACGGTCGCGGTGGTGTTGGCCGACCGGTTGGTGATGATGTTTGCATTGATCCCCGCGCTGATCTCGATGCTCGAACTGCTCAACGCGCTGATCTCGGGGCTCACTTCCATCCGCACGAACCCGTCCGGGCTGATCCGCGGCGTGACCGTCAGCGTGATGCCCAACTGCTCGTACTGGATCGTGTTGATCGTATCGCCGTTGTCGGTGATGCGGCTGGAGGTGATCAGGGGGACGCGCTGGCCGACGTTGATGTCGGCCTCCTGGTTGTTCGACGCCAGGATCTGCGGGCGAGAGAGCACCTCGAGGCGTCCCTGGTTCTGCAACGCCTGCACGTAGAAGCTCAGGTCGCTGCCGCTGACGGCGAAGTTCAGCCCGC
The DNA here is from genome assembly GCA_964625865.1 of uncultured Planctomycetaceae bacterium. Taxonomy (GTDB): domain Bacteria; phylum Planctomycetota; class Phycisphaerae; order SM23-33; family SM23-33; genus CAZVEV01. Next base: position 13,626 of record CAZVEV010000013.1, read on the forward strand.
CGTCGGTGGCGATCCGCGTGCTGATGTCCAGGTCCGACCCGCCGGAGACCACCGTCTTGCCATACCGGTTGCGGAACATCCAGTCGATGCCCGAGTCGGTCGTGTCGTCCAGCGTGACTTCGGCGAGCATGACCTGGATCAGCACCTGCGGCGGGGCCTTGTCCAGTTCCTCGACCATCTTCATCAGCGTGGCGAAGTATCGCGGGCTGGCCGACAGCAGCAGCGTGCCCGACGTCGCCTCGGACACCACCGCCACCTCGCGCTCGAGCATGCGCTCGGCCGAGCCCATCCGGTCGTTGCCCATCGTACTGCTGATGCGCTGGCGCTCCTGGTCGAGGAACTTCGTCAGGGCGGTCTCGATGTCTTCCGGCTTGGCGTTCAGCGGGTGGTAGACCCGCATCTCGCGCTCCTGCGCGGGGGCCGAGTCCAGTTCGGCAATCACCTGGCTGCACAGGGCGACGTACTGCTTTGTCCCGCCGACCAGCAGGCTGTTGGTCCGCCCGTCAACGGTAATGTTCAGCGCGCTTTGCTCATCGGAGCCCACGGTGGCCGACGCATCGTCCTTTGCGCCGACGGGCTTGCCCTTGGCGGCATCTTTGGGCGCGTCCTTGGCGGCGTCCTTGGCCGCCCCGGAGGGCTTGACCAGGCGGTAATTCACCGCGCGGGTCGACGTCGCCGACGACGCCGCCGAGCCGGTTCGCTGCAGGCGGAACAGTTGCTGCAACACTTCGCTCATGCGCAGCGCGTCGGCGTTCTTCAGCGTAAAGACCTTGATCTCGGCCTTCTTCGGACTCGTCGAATCCAGCGCCGTGATCAGGCTGGTCAGCAGGGGCATGTTCGCAAGCGGCGCCGAGACGACCAGCGCGTTGGCCCGCTTGTCGGGCGTGATCAGCACGCCTTCCTGGAGGGCGTTGGCGATCAGCTTCTTGCCGTCGGGGCTCTGGCTGACGAACTGCAGGAGCGTCTGTCGGTTCGGGCTGCCCGCGGTCAGCGGCTTGGGCTTGTTGTTCAGCGTGTCGTTGAGGATCTGCGCCAGTTCCGTCGCGTCGGCGTTCGTCAGCGGCAGGACGCGGATCTCGGTGACGTTGGAGACCTTCTCCTGGTCGAGTTGGGCCACCAGCTCTTCGATCCGCTTGGCATCGGCGGCCCCGGCCTGGACGAGAATCGCGTTGATCCGCTCGTCGAAGCTCACCGAGACCGACGTGGCGCCCTGGCTCTTGTAGAGGTTCTCCAGCGTGGTGGCGACCTGCTTGGCGTCGGCCTTCTTCAGCGGGTACACGTGCAAAGGACTCTCGGCGTCCTTCGAGACCTTGTCCAGTTGCGCGATCAGCGACTCGGCGAGCTTCATGTCCTCGGGGCTGGCCCCGACGATCAGGGCGTTGAGGCGGGGGTCGGCGATCACGGAGATCGGGTCCTTCTTGGCGTCCCGCGTGACGCGCTGGGCGAGCAGCTTCTCCAGCGTCGGCTGCAGCGCCGAGGCGGTCGCGAGCTTCAGTTGGAAGACCTTGAAGTCGCTGGCAACGGTGACGTCCTCGGCGTCGAGTTGCTTGACCATCGCCTCGATGGAGGCAAAGCCCTCGCGAGAGCCGGTCACCAGCAGGGTGTTGGTTCGTGCATCGGGGATGATGCTGACCTTCAGTGCGGCGGTGGCCCCGCCGGCGGCCTTCTCGGCGGCCAGCTTGGCATCGAAGAGCTTCTGCAGCGTCGGCGCCAGTCGCGTCGCGTCGGCCCGCTTGAGGATGAACATCCGCACGCCGGCCAGCGCGCCGAAGTCCGACGAGGCGTCGATCGTCTTGATGATCTCCTCGATCACCGCGAAGTTCTCCTTGCTCGCCGAGACGATCAGCACGTTGGTGCGAATGTCGACGGCGACGGCGACCTTCTCGCGGGCGGCCAGCGCGCGGTTGGCGCCGGTCGCGGTGGCCAGCCCGGGCTTGTACAAGCCCTGGCTGACGAGGCTCTGGAGCATCGTGCTGATCCGCTGGGCGTCGGAGTTCTTCAGCGGGAACATCCGCACGATGCCCGTCTCGGTGGGCGGCTCGACGTCGACCTTGGTCAGCAGGTCGTTGATCAGCAGGAGGTTTTCCTTGCTGGCCGAGATGATCAGCGCATTGGACAGCGTGTCGGTCGCCACGTCCACCTGGTCCTGCGGGACGGCCTTGGCGCCGGCAGCGGTCATGGCCTTGAGGCGGGCGGCGAAGATATCGCGAATGACCGGCCCGACCACGCCGGCGTCGTTGTGCTTCATCGGGACGACGACGATCTTGACCGCCGGGTCGACCAGCTTGACGTCCAGCTTGGTCAGCAGCCCCGTCAGGACCTTCGTGTCGTCGGCGTTGGCGGCTACCAGCAGGGCGTTGACCCGCAGGTCCGGCAGGATGATGGGCTTTTGGCGCTTCACGTCGGCGGTGGGGGCCGCCGCGTACCGCGCGTTGAACAGCGAGGTAAGCGACGACGCCAGCGTGCCCGCATTCGCGTGCGTCAGCGGAAGCAACTGAATCTGCCCGCCGAGGGCGGGACTGGCGTTATCGAGGCTGGTCGCGAGGTCCTTGACCACGCCGAACCCGTCGGCTGACCCGCCGACAATCAGGCTGTTGGAGCGGGCGTCGGCGATCACGACCATCGCCAGGGCCTCCGCGTCGCCCACGCCCAGCGAGGCCTGCCGCTGCACGCGGGCGTCCATCATCGCCTGGAGCGTCTTGGCCAACGTCGTCGCGTCGGCGTTCTTCAGCGGGATCAGGCGGATGTCGCGCAGGTCGATGGGCGTTTCGCGATCCAGTTGCTTCAGCAGGACGTCGAGCATGGCAAACGCCTTGTCGCTGCCGGAGATCACCAGCGTATTGGTGCGGGCGTCGACGGCGACGGTGGGCTTGTCCTCGTCGCGGGTCAGCTTGGCGTTGGGCCCGGCGTGCAGCGAGGCGATGATCTTCTGCAGGCTCGTCGCGTCGGCGTGCTTCATGGGGTACATCCGCACCGTATTCAGCGAGCCCGCCCCGGGAACGTCCATCGTCTTGACCACGTCGGCGATCAGGGGCATCACGTCTTCGCGGGCGGCCACCACGAGAATGTTCGTCGCCTCATCGCCCTGGATCGTCAGGGCGGGGCGGACCTTCGCGACGGTGCCCACATGGCCCTTGGCCTTGTCCAGGACCGTCTGGAGGCGCGTCACGTGTGTCTGGAGCCCCTCGGCGCCGGGGACGGCCTTCGATTCGCCAAAGACCGCCGTCAGCACCGGGATCAGGCGCTTGACGTCCGCGTGGCTCAGGCGGAACAGGCGCACTTGCGTGAGGACCTTGCCCTGCTGGCGGTCCAGGTCGCGGATGATCAGTTCAGCCAGCGCCAGCGTCTCGGTTTGACCGGCGACGACCAGCGTGTTGGTCCGCTCGTCGGCCGAGATCGTCAGCGGATTGACCAGCGCCTTGCCCGACGGCGTGGACGGCTCGGCCTTGCCGTCCGTCGTCGAGCCCTTCTGCCCCGCCAGTTCCTTGCCCTTGTTGAAGATGTCGATCAGGATCGTCATCACGGATTTCGCGTCAGCGTTGTCCAGGTGGATCAGCCGCACGTCGACCGCTTCGGTTAGCGGCATGGTGTCCATCAGTTCGACGATGGCGCGCATGGCCTTGAGGTTGTCGGGCGTGGAGGTGATCACCAGCGAGTTGGAGCCCTGGGGCTTGCCCGGGTCGGCGGTAATCTGGATGGGCTTGGTCAGGTCCAGTTCGGGGATCTTCTCCCCGCCGGCGGCGCTGCGGACGCGAAGCAGGCGGACCTGCTCCTGCAGCGCGCGGGCCTCGGGCGTGACCTGCTTGGTCGCGCTGGGACGGAGCATCTCGTTCAGCACGCGGGCGAGGATCTCGGAGTCCGCACGCTTCAGTGGGATCACGAGCACTTCGGCGTCCTTGTGGGCCGCGGGCTTGTCCAGCGTCTTGATGATCTGACCGATCTGGTCGAACAGGACCGGGCGGGCGGTGACGATGATCGACCGCGTGCGTTCGTCGGCCTGGGCGTCGATGGTCTCGCCCGGGCGGGTCTTGGCGATCTGCCGCAGCAGGCCCTGGAGCATCGGCAGGACCTTGGTCGGCTGGGCGTGGGCCAGGGCGTAAATGCGGAACTCCAGCGTGGGGGCCACTTCCTTCTCGTCCAACTGCTCGATCAGGTGGGCCACCTCCGTCATCTTCTCTTTCGTCGCCGAGACGATCAGCGTGTTGGTCTGCTGCAGCGACCGGATGATGACCTGATCTTCGGGCTTGGCCGTCCGCCCGGTAGTGCGGAACACCGTGCTCAGCGCGGTGGCCACCCGCTCGTTCGACGCGTGAGTGAGCTTGAAGACCTGGACCTGGTGCCTGGCCTTGTTGGCCGCCACGTCCAGGGCCTTGGCGAGCTTCTGGATTTCCTCGAAGTCGGCCTCCGACGCGTTCAGCAGGATCGCGCGCTGCGTGGGCAGGACGGTGGTCTGGACCTTGCCCGACGTGGCCCCCGCGGCGCCCGAGGGGCCTCGCGGATTCCGCTTGCGGTTGGTGGTCCCGCCCGGACTGGTCCCGCTCGTGCCGAACATCTCCTGGATCGCCTTCTCGACCTCTTCCGGATCGGCGTGCTCGAGCACGATCAGGCGCATCCCGCCGCGGGCGGGCTTCATCTTCTCGATCTGCGCTACCCACACCGACACCTGCTCGTAGGCGCCCTTGCTGCCCGCAAGCACCAGCGCGTTGGCCCGCTCGTCGGCCGACACGGCGATCGGCTCGACCGAGCGCTTGGCCAGACGCGCCGCGGTGACAATCTCGCGGTACAGCCCGCGGATCATCGTCGCCACCGTCGCCGCGTCGCCGTTCTCCAGCGGGATGATGTACACCCCGGGCGCACTGGCCAGCGAGGCCTGGTCCAACTGCATCGCCATCGCCATCAGCCTGTCCAGGTCGCCCGCGGGGCCCGACATGATCAACGCGTTGCTCGCCGCATCGGCGGTAATCGTCACGCCCGCCGTCTGCGCCGCGCCGCGACCGCGCCCGCGTGATGACGTCGACGTGCCCGACGCCACGCGCGACAGCGCGGTGGCCAGGTCGGCCGCCTGGGCGTGCTTCAGCAGGAGGATCTCCCGCCGAATCCCGCCGGCGGTCTCGGTGTCGAGCTTGGCGAGCATGGCCTCGACGCGCTTGAGGTTCTCGGCGTTGGCGGTGACGATCAGGCTGTTCGAGACGGTCTCGGGCACGATGGTGACCAGGTCGTCCGGGCTGACGCGCTTGCCGCGGGGCGGCGCGAACGTCTGGGACAACGCCGCCGCCACCGACGCCGCCTGGGCGTGCTTCAGGGGCAGGATCGTTCGGGCGACCTCACCCGACGGACGCAGGTCAAGTTGCGCCGCCAACGCGCGGATCTTCTCGAACGTCTCGTCGTCGGCACGGACCATCAGCATTCGCGCGTCGGCGTCGGCCTCGATGACCACCGACTGGGCAGCCGTCGACGTGCCCCCGCGCTTCGCGCCGGTGCGCGACGTCGACGACGCCATCACCCGCGTAAGCACCGCCGCCACATTCGTCGCGTCAGCGTTGTTCAGAGCGATCACGCGAACGGGAGGCAGCTTGGCGGTGGCGGGCACGTCGATTTCGGCCAGCAGCTTGGCGATCTCCAGATGGTCGGCAGCCGAGGCCCGCACGACCAGCGTGTTGCTGCTGCGGTCGGCGCTGATGCGAAGCGTCGACGCCCCGCCCCGCGCCCCGCCCTTGGGCGTCCGCGCCGACGTCGCGGACAGCGAACTGCTCAGCGCCGTCGAGACCGTCGTCGCGTCGGCATGCTGAACGCGGTAGACCTTCACCGTCAGCGCCTCGGCGCCCTGGGCGTCGTCGAGGTCGGTGATGACCTTGGCGATCAGTTCCTGCTTCTCCGTGGGGGCCGAGACAATCACCAGCCCGCCGCCCTCGTCGCCGGCGATGACGATGGGCGATTCGGTCGGCGCGCCGGTTTTCCGGGCGCCGCGGGCGCCCGGGGCGAAGATGCTCTGCAGCGCCGAGACCGTCGCCGCGACCTCCGCGTGCTTCAGCGGGTACATTCGCACCGACGGCGCCGTCGCCAGCGCCGCCGACTGGTCCAGTTCCTGGATGATCTTGGCGATCAGGCCCATCGCGTCGGCCGGCGCGACGACCACGACCGAGTTGCTCGCCTTGTTGGGCGTGATCGAGACCATCTGCGAGGTATCGACCTTGGACACGCCGTCATCGAGCTTGACCTCGATCATCTGGCGGATCGACTCGGCCCGCTGCTGCGTGGCGGTCGTTCGCGTGGTGCGGCCCTTGGTGCTCGTGCGGGACGTCCGCGGCGCGGGGGTCGACGACGATGAACCGGACAGCGCGAACAGCTCGCGCAGGTTCGAGGCGACCTCGGCCGGGTCGGAGTTCTTCAGCGGGAAGATGCGGACCTCGCTGGTGACGGTGGCAACCTCGTCGAGGTGCTTGATCATCGGCTCGATCAGGTCGAAGTCGAGCGGCTTGGCCCGGACGATAATGCTTCGCGTGCGGTTGTCGGCGACCACGCTGATTACCGGCGGCGGCGCAGGGGCGGGCTTGGTGACCGTGCGCCCCCTGGAATCACGCGTGGTGGTGGTGCGGGCGGTCTGCTTGGGGTTGAACAGTTCGGTCAGCGTCCGCGCCACGCCGGCGGGATCGGCCTTGACGATCTGGAAGACGCGGAACTCCGCGTCGGCTTCGACCTCGCTGGTGGCCAGTTGCTCTACCAGCGATTCGATGTCCGCCAATTCGTTCCGCGTGCCCGCGATGATCAGGGCGTTAGCTTCCTTGTCGACGGCAATCGTGACCGTGCCCTTGGACTGCTCGGCGCCGCCCTTGGCCGTCACGCCCGTTGCGGCGGGAGGCGCGGTCGGCGCCGCGGGGGCTGCCGGCTTCTTGGCGCCGGTCTTCTTGCCCGAGGGCTTCTTCGCCCCGTCGGCCGGGGCCCGCGAGTCGATGCCCGGGCGAATAATCTCCGCCCCGTCGCCCTTGGGAATCGCGGGGACCTTGTCGGTGACCTCGACCTTGGAGTCGGTCATCTGCCCGTAGACGCGCTGGAGGACCTCGGCCATCTTGTCGGCGCGGCTCTTGGTCAGCGCGATTACGCGGACGTGGACGGTGTTGTCTTCGGCGGCCTTGTCCAACTGGCTGATGACCTGCTCGATCTCCTTGAGTTGAGCGGCCTTGGCGATGACAGTGATGGCGTTGGTGTAGAAGTCGGCCTCGATGACCGGCTGCTCGACCCCGCGCGTGGCCGGGTACATCGCGTTGAGTTTCAGCGCCACTTCCGTCGCGTCGGCGTTCTCGAGCCAGACGTACTGTACGTCGCGGCGAGGCCGGTCGGAGGCCTTGTCCAGGGTGGCCAGCAACTGCTCGACAATCGCGAAGTGCGCCGGCGTGGTCGAGACGACCAGGCTGTTGGTCCGCTCGTCGGCGGCCACGCTGAACGGCGGGGGCGTGGTGCCCTTGCGCCCGCGGGTCTGCTGCTTGATCACGTCCTGGAACAGCTTGCCCAGCGACTGGCTCAGCTCGGCGGCCTCGCTGTTCTGCAGCGGGAAGACCTTCATGCTCGCCAGCGCCCCGGTGGACTGGGCGTCGAGTTTCTTGATCATATCGACGACGTCGGGAATGTCTTTGGAAGGTCCGCGGACCAGGAGACTGTTGGAGTTCGGCTCGGCGACGACGGTGACGCCCTGGCTGGTCGCGCCGGCGCCGGCGAAGGGGTTGCGCCCACGTGCGGCAGACCGCGACGAGCCGCCGAGGGACTGGGTGATCGAGGCGGCCAGCGTGGACGCGTCGGCCTTGGTGAGCATGACCACCTGCACGCCGACCTCCACGCCGCTGTCGACGGTGTCGAACGTCTTGATCAGTTGCTCGGCCAGCGCAACCTTCTCGGGCGGGCCCTGGACGACGAGGGTGTTGGCGCTGGTCATGGCGCTGACGCGGACGGGCGCCTCGTCGGTCGTGCCCCGTCGCACGCGGGAGTAGCGGCTCATGGCGTCCTGCCCGAGCATGGGCTCGAGGACCTTGACCAGTTCGTCGGCCTGGGCGAACTGGAGCTTGAACGTCCGGGTCTGGACGGCCAGTTCCGTCGCGGCCTGCAGGGCCTTGACCATCTTCTCGATCTCGACGAACTGTTCTTCGGTGGCCGAGACGATCAGTTGATTGGCGGCGGAGTCGGCCTCGAATCGCGGCTGGCCCGGACCGGCGGCGGATGTTGCGGTTCGCGAGCGTCCGGTGCGCCCGGCGGTCTCTGCAAACAGGCGTGAGAGCGACTTGGCGACTTCGGTGGCCTTCGAGTTGGCCAGCTTGTAGATGCGGACCTGGCGCCGATCGGTCGCTTCCTTGGTATCCAGCCCGGTCACCAGGGCGACGATCTCGTCGAGCGTCTTCTTGGGCGCTTCAACGACCAGTGTGCGGTCGTTGGGCGAGGGGGTGATGACGGCGCCCTCGGGCGTCGGCGTCGACGGCGTTCGCGAGCGGCTTGACCGCGACGACATGGCGCCGCCGGCGGGGTAGAGCCTCTGGAGCATCGTCGCCATCGCCGCCGCCGAGGCGTGCTCCAGGCGGAGGATCTTCATCTCGCGCGCCTGGGTCTGGGTGGCCTGGTCGAGTTTGGAGATCATCTCCTGGAGCATGGTCCGCTGGCCCTGCGGGGCGCGGATCAGCACGGAGTTGGTCAGCGTCTCGGCCTGGATGAAGACCTCCTGCGCCTTCCCGCGCCCGGGGGCGGGAAGCATCGCCCGGAGCGTCTGGGCGACGGTGTCGGCCTTGGCGTTCTTGATCTCGATGATCTGGATGACCGACTGGGCGGTCGACTCTTCGGTGTCGAACTCGGCGATGAGCTTCTCGGCCATCACTATCGTCGCCGGGGCGCCCTGGATGACCAGGGCGTTTGCACCGCTCAGGGCGCTGATGCGCGTGGCCTGCGTGGCCGTCGACGACGAGCGGGATGACCGCCACGACCGCGAGGTGCTCGCCGACCCCGACGCGCCGAGCATCGACTGCATCACGGGCAGCAGTTCGTCGGCCTGGGCGAACTTGAGCTTGTACGTCTTGGTCTGCGTGGTCAGGACCGCCCCTTCGATCTTCTCGATGACCTTTTCGATCTCGGTGAACTGGTCGCCGGTGGCCGCCACGAGCAACTGGTTGGAGCCGGCGTCGGCTTCGAAGCGAGGCTGGACCTTGGTCGAGGCGGGCGTCCGCGAGCGGCTGGAGGTCCGCGCCGTAGCGAACAGGCGTCCCAGCGAGGCCGCCACGTCGGAGGCCTTGGAGTTGGTCAACTGGTACGTCCGCGTCTCGAGGCGCTCGCCCGCGTCCTTGGCGTCCAGGGAGGCCACCAGCGTAACGATCTCCTCCATCTTGTCTCGCGGCGCGTCGATGACCAGCGAGCGGTCGTTCGGCGAGGGCGTGATGATGACGTCCTGGTCGGTGTCGGGCGTAGCCGGCGTGCGGGAGCGGCTGCGCGAGCGCGACGACGACGAGGCCGACGACGAGGGGTACAACTGGCTGAGCATGACCGCCAGGGAGGCGGCCGACGCATTTTTGACCTCGACGATCTTCGTCTCGCGCGACTGGGTTTCGGTGGACTTGTCGAGCGAGGCGATGATGTCGTTGAGCATGAGGCGCTGGCGCTGCGGGGCGCGCATCAGGACGGCGTTGGTGACCGGGTCGGCCCGCAGAAACACCTCTTGCCCCTTTCCGCGTGCCGGCTGCGGAAGCATGTTCTGCAGGTTCGCGACGACGATCTCGGCCTTGGCAAACTTCAGCGGGACGATGTGGATCTTCGAGTCCTCGGCCAGGTCGGCCGTGTCGAACGTTTCGATGAGTTCGGCGGCCAGCGTCAACTGCTCGTCGGTGCCCTTGACGATCAGCTTGTTGCTGTCCGGAATCGCTACGATCCGGACCTCGCCGAAGTTGCCCCCGCTGCTCTTGAGCCGCTTGCGGCTCGACTTGCCCAGCGTCCCGCTGCCGTTGCCGGTCAGCATGTCCTGGAGCAGGCCGGCCAGCTCCTCGGCCTTGGCGAACTTCAGCAGGAAGATCTTCGACTTGGTCTTGAGCAGGGCCGTGCTCTTGGCCCGCTCGGTGATGATCTCTTCGATCCGCTCGAACTGGCCCTCGGTGGCCGCGATCATGAGCATGTCGCCGCCGGGGTCGGCCTCGAAGCGAGGCTGCGGGGCCGTCGGTGCCGACGAACCCGTGCGCGACCGCCTGGAACTGCTCTTGGCGAACAGGCGTTCGAGGGCCCGAGCGAGGTCGGCCGCCCCGCCGTCCTCGATGTGGTACATGCGGATATCGAGCTTGCCCAGGGCGTCCTTGGTGTCGAGGCTCTTGGCCAGTTGAGCGATCTGCTCGATCTGGCGGCGCGGGGCATCGATGATGATCGCCCGGTCGCCCGGGGCGGGGGTGATGATGATGCGGTCCTCGGGGTCGGCTTCGACCGTCCCCCGCCGCGTCCGACTGGCGGCGACGGGCTGGAACAGCGTCGTCAGGGCGGCGGCGACCTCGGCAGCCGAGGCGTGGGTCAGTTGGAGCAGGCGCGTCTCGCGGGCCGAGTCCTGCAGGGGCTTGTCGAGGCTGGCGATCAGCTTCTCGAGCATCTCCCGCTCGCCCTCGGGGGCGCGGATCAGCACGGAGTTGGTCGTCGCGTCGGCCTGGATGAAGACCTTGGGCGCCTCGCGGCGCGAAGGCGGGGGCAGCATGGCGCGGAGCGTTTCGGCGAGCTTCTTCGCGTCGGCGGACTTGATGGTGACGATCCGCACCGGGTCAGCGACGGCGGTGGCCGCGACGTCCATGGACTTGACCAGGGCGGCGATGGCTTCGTGGTCCTCGGCGGAGGCCGAAACCAGCAGGCTGTTGGTCCGTTCGCTCGGGGCGATGACCACCGGCGCGGCGACGGCGGTGGACCCGCCGCGGCTTCTCGACCGCGCGGCAGCCGACGACGAGGGATACACGCGCATCAGCGTGGCGGCCAGATCGGCGGCCTTGGCCAGCTTCAGCGGGATGATGCGCGTGGTGGGCGCGGTGAGGGTCTCCGAGGCGACCTTGAGCTTGTCGAGGATGTCCTGAACGGTGGGCCAGTCGGCCGGCTGGCACGAGATGATCAGGCTGCTGGTGGTCGGTTCGGCCTCCACGCGGATTTTCGACGTGGTGGTCGTCGTTCGCCCGTAGCGGGACGGCGCGCCGGGACCGGCCTCGCTGAACAACTTGACCAGCGAGACGGCCAACTGCCTCACGTCGCCGTTCTTGACGTAGACGACGTGGATTTCGCGCCCGCCGTCGGTCTGCCTGGCGTCCAGCTCCTTGATCAGCGTCTCGGCGGTCCGCATGTCGGCGGACGATCCGGACAGGATCAGGCTGTTGGTACGCGTATCGGCGCTGACGGCGACGACCGGATACCGTCGCCCGCGCGAGTCGGTTCGCGTGACGGCCTGGGCGACCACGGTCGCCAGTTGCTGGGCGTCGGCAACCTTCAGGGGAACCACCTTGGCCGCGCCGGTTTCGATGGACTCCTCGTCGAGCTTCTCGATGAGGTCCTCGATGTTCTTGATCTGGTCCGCGGGGGCCGACCAGATCAGGCGGTTGGTCGACGGGTCAGGGATGATCTTGGCCAGCGTGCCCATGATGGGCCTGCGATACCGCGTGTCGTAGCCGATCTGCTTCTGGGGAAGGGAGGCGACGATGATCTTGCTGACCTCGTCGGCCTTGGCGTTCTTGAACTGGTAGATGCGCAGGTCGCCGGAGTCGGCCTTGTCGACGTCGAGCTTCTGGACCAGTTGCTCGGCCATCGCCAGCCGATCGCTCTGGCCGACCAGCAGGAGCAGGTTCGTCCGCTCGTCGTAGGTGGTGGTCACCACGTCCTTGCCCTGCTCCGAGACGGTGATGTAGCGTCCGTAGGTGCTGCTGTAGACGCGTCGGGAGGGCACCGAGGCGCTGCCGAAGAGCTTGTCGACGGTCTCGGCGACCGCTCGCGCCGAGGCGTGCTTCAACTCGAAGGTCTTGGTCTGGCGCTCGACCATCGACTCGGTGTCGAGCATGTTGATGAAGCCCTGGATCCGCTTGATGTTGCCCAGGCGGTCGGTAATGACCACGCCCTTGCCCTTGCCCAGCGGCGAGATGGCCCCGAACGACGAGACCATGCGGACGACCGCCTTGGCCGCCTCGCCGGCGTCGATGTACTTGACCGGCAGGACGACGGTGACGATCTCGCTGGGGCGGACGCCCTTGGCCTCGTCGAGGCCCTTGAGGATCCTGGACGTGCCGGTCAGCTCCGCCACCTGGTACAGCCGCAGGAACCGCCCGGATTCCTTGACCGCATAGCCCTGCATTTCGAGGATGATATTGAGCGTATCGAGGGCCTCGTCGTAGGTGTACGGTTCGCTGTCGAAGAACGTCAGCGTGCCCTCGATGTTGAGGTCTCCGATAATGGGCCTCTTGGCCAGTTGGGCGAAGCGCTTGACCACTTCGGTGTACGGAATGCCGTCGAACTGGAAGATGATGGTTCGCCCGGCGGCCTTGTCCGCGGCGGCTTTCGCGGCAGCCTTCTCAGCGGCGGCTTTCGCGGCAGCAGCCTTCTCGGCAGCAGCTTTCTCGGCGGCGGCTTTCTCAGCGGCGGCCTTGTCCGCAGCGGCCTTGGCGGCGGCAGCCTTGGCGGCAGCGGCCTCGGCGGCGGCCTTGTCGGCGGCAGCCTTGTCGGCGGCAGCCGCAGCCGGTGCGGCGGCGGGTTTGGTTGGCGGATCGGCCGCCCGGGCCATCCCGATGGTCATCGGGACGTATGTCAGGGCCATACAGGCCACCAGCGCAGTTATCCTGTTGCGCGCGGTCATGGCACGTCTCCTTCGATCAGCAGTTCAGCGTCGGCGCCTTGGCGGCGCGACGCGCAGCGTCTATTGGCTGTCGGTACTGCTGGATACTTTCTTTCCGGAATCCTCGATGATTCCCTGGAGTTTCGGGGGCAGTTGCGCGGCATCGAGCCGCCGCTTCTGCGACAGCGTCTGGCCGAGTTCAACGGCCCAGTAGGCCTCGCCTACTTTCACAATCGCCCTGCTGGTCGAGAGAATCTTCGGATTCTCCGCGTGCGGCATGGGGCGGTAGTCCACCATTTCGATCAGCCCGCCAAGCAGTTCGTCGCCTTCGGCGTAGCGTGTCAGGGCCATCGTGTCGATGTGCATCACGCACACCTCCGGCTTGCCGTCGAGCATGGCGAGGCTGACGACCTTCAGCCGCGTCTCGACGGGCACCTTGACCGGCGGTTTGGGCTTGGGGACCGGCGGTTTGGGTTTGGGCTTCGGCGTGGTGCGCCGCACGAGAGGCGTCTTGACGTAGGGCCTGAACAGGTCGCGAAGCGTGATTGCGGTGTACTGCTTGCGGGCGGCGCCGGCCAGCGTGGGAAACGCCGGCTGGCTCGTCGGCTGGCTCGTGGCGGACCGCCCCTTGGGGACGACCTTCGGCGCCAGGACGAGCGAGGCGTACCGCAGGTTGATCCGCATGTCGCTGTGCCGGGGCATCGGGGAGACGCTGAACGCATCGATCCGGTGCAGGTGCGGGTCGTTCTGGAGCAGGTGCAGGAAGTTGACCACGCTGGTCAGCGAGCCGCGTGCGCTGACGGTCCAGCCGACCTCGTGGTACACGCCGCGCTGTCTGCCCCCGCGGAACGGGCTGGTGTCCCAGTCCAACTGCGTGTTGATTCCGCTGTCGCGCGCCAGACCCAGGATATGGGCCCGCATGGTCTCGATGACGTCCGACTCGGTCTCGCCGAACGTCCTGCCCGCATAGCCGCGGAGGTCACGGGCGTACGTGTCTTTCCGCGAGATTACGCGCTTGTGGTCGGCGATCTTCTCCTCGAGGTCGGGGATGGCGCGATCAGCCAGTGCCGCCGGGGCCAGCAGGAAGTTGTCGACGATCGTGTAGACGATGAACCCGCCCAGCACGAGGCCGCCGACGGCGACCAGCAGAGATTGCTCTCGGGTCGTCATCGGTATTTCTCCAGGTGTGACACGTCGTCGCGCGGGCGCCGCGGGGGCGGCTTGACGTCGGTCAGGTCCGCGCGCCGGCCTTGCGGCGGGGAGACGTTTATCGTCGTACCGTACAGGTAGCGGAACTTATCCTCGCCGGTCGAGACGCGCCCCGTCCTGACGCCGTACTTGTCCTCGCCGTTGCGCAGGGTCTGGCCGAGCTTGATGATGGCCGTGTCGTCCCTGGCCCGCACGTTGAACTTGAGCACGCCGTCGGTCAGCGCCATCTTCAGCGACGTGATGTACAGGTCCGTGCACGGCGGGGCGACGCTGGAAACGTAGGTCCAGTGGCCCAGGATGTCCACGCCGCTTTGGTCCCACTCGTCCAGGGCCTTGATGTGCTTGATCCGCGTGTCGCAGGGCTTGCGGTCCTTCTTCAGCCTCGCCGCCTCCCTCCGCAACGCCGCGACCCGGTCCTGCTTGCCGCCGACCCACATGCTGCCGGCCACGACGCCGGCGGCCAGCACGACGCCGGCGGCGGCGGCCATCGCGCCGCGACGAATGGCCTTGACGTTCCGCCGCACGCGCGGGCGCTTGGGGTTAAGGAAGTCGAACGGGGTGGCCGACCCGTCGTGGCCGACGGCCATGCCCAGCGAGGCGATGTAGGCCGAGGCCCCCTCGTCTTCGCCCAGGCGCAGCGCCTCGGCGGGGTTGAACGGCTCGCAACTGACGCCCAGGCGCTTTCGGAGCGACCGGGCCACGCCGGCCTCGATGCCCGTCCCGCCGGCCAGCAGGACCCGCTCGATCGCCGCGCCGCCCTCTGCAGCCTGGTAGGTCTGCAGGCTCCGCGCGATCTCGCCGGCGACGCGGCGCGACTGCGGGGAGGCCTCGCTCTGGTCGGGGTGCTCGCTCAGGGATTCGGCGAACAGGGCCGAACGGCTGAACGCCAGCGTCCCGCCGGAGAAGACCATGATCTCGGTCTCGTCGGCGGTTACGTGGATCACCGCCAGCGGCCCGGAGGCCTCGGCGCCGAGGCATTCGGCGACGCATCGCATCGTTGCCACCGGGCGAAGCCCCAGGCGGAACAGTTTCACTCCCGCGGCCAGCGCGATCTGCTTGTAGTGCTCGACCACCGGCAGGCGGACGGCGGAGACCAGCACGTTGACGTGCGGGTGGTCGTCGACCTCTTCGGTGTCGTAGTGGTTGGCGCGGGTGAAGTCGACGACGGCCTCGGCCATCGGGAAGGGCAGTTCCTTCTCGACCTGGAACTGGACCATGCCGGCCAACTCGCCGTAGGCCGTCCCGGGCGGGAACTGCAGCGGCTTGAGGACGGCCAGCCCGCGCGGCACGTTCATCACGACGGCCTTGATGCCCAGGCGCATCGTCCGGAGCGTCTTGCCCAGGAACGCGCCGAAGGCATTGGCGTCGGCGGTATCGAGGTCTTCGGGAATCGCCGCGTGGGTCAGTTTCTCAATGCGCGCGCCCGCGCGTGTGCGCCGCGCGCAGACGATATGCAGAGAACGGCTGTCGAAATCGATAGCCGCAAATCGCTTGGGCACGCTCGCGCCGCCTCGCCTTCCGGATTGACCTTTCCACGCAAACATCTACCGCACCAACCTCCCGCATCGCCCGCGCATTGGCGCGCGCACGAACCACCCGGCATCGCCGCCGTCCGGCGCCGCGCTGCTATAAGCAATACGCCCACCGAACGGGTTTATTACGTTATGGACCAACTTCTTCTTCCATATCTATCGCGAACGGCAGGCCCAGCCGCGTAACGTCCCTTATGTACGTCACGCGCGGCTTGCCGCCGGCGATGTCCACAACGGCCTCAATCACACAGAACCGCCCGCTGGGCCAGCCAAAGCCCACGCACTGCACGTGGTACTGGTATCCACGCGCACACAGTTTCGGCGCGATGGCCCGGAACGTCTCGGCGTCGACCAGACCTTCGGTATACAGCCACGCCGTCGTCGCCCGCGCATCAGTCCGTTCTTCGTCCAGGAACTCGCCTGTCAGTTCCTGCCTGTCGGAGACGATCGCCTCGGCCAGTCCCACGTCGATGCCCGGTATCGCCATCAGCGCGTCAGCCGGCGCGGTGTTGACGTTGACCCGGCCGGGCAGGACCCCGCGACCGCCGCTGGTAGCGGTGGTCAGCTTGTCCATCACCTTGGCCAGGTTCCCGCGATCGACGCCGGAATCTATCACCGTACCGGCGGCGTACTTCACTCGCCTGCGGCTGGATCCGCGTCTGCGACGAGAGCTTCGACTACTACTTTCTTCGTACACAGTGCTCTTTAATCTGTAACGCATTTCGAGCAATTGGCTTGGGTGCACGAAGACATTCTGCTCGTCGCGGTACAGGCGGATGAACTCCTGCGTCTTTGAACCGAGGCCCGCCCTGGCTGCGGCGCTGGAGTCGAGGTTCAGGTTGTATCGCCCGCGGCCGTTCTTACTCACGTCTGGCCCGTAGCTTACGGCAACGGCGCAGCCTCGCAGGCCGCGATTGAGCTCGCCGTTTCCGTCGTCCGGCGGGAACACCTCGTCCTCGTCGTCCTCGTTGGGATCGAGCATGCCGTTGAAGTTCGCATCCTCGCCGTAGACGATCGTCCCGTCGAATCCCTTGACCAGGAGCAGTTCCTCCAAGGTCGCCAGCGGCCCGTTCTTGACCACCCACGTCCGCCCCGCGGCCTCGTCGATCTGCTGCTCTTCGAGCCCTTCGTCCATCGCCTCAGCGTCGGCGTCGCGGTAGTCGATCAGGCAGTGGGCCAGTTCGCGCGTCATGTTGGGCAGGCGAAGGAGCGTCTCTTCGTCGGCGAAGTTCAGGTTGATCCTCCCCCCCAGGTCGGTCAGGCCGTACCGGACGTCCTCGTCATCGAACTCGTTTGCGGCGAAGATCGTGAAGTACCACTCGTTGGTCCCGTCGTCGCAGACGAACTGACTGCGGAACAGGTCCTCGTTGTCGTACCACAGGACCGCATCGTGGGGGGTATCGGCGAGGATCATGAGGGCCTTCCGCAGCCCGCTGATTGCCGCCGCGTGGGCCTGGGCGGCATCGCCGGCCCCGCCGGCGGCGGTGGTTTCGGCCTGCATGCGAAACAGCAGGCTGGCAGCCACCATGGCCGCGAGCACCGCCGAAATGAGCACGGCGACGAGAATCGACCCGCGGCGGGCCCGCGATGATCGGGGGCCGTAAACAGCGGAGCGACCCGTCCGATGGATCGTAGGGCGTGCAACTCGTTGCACGCGGAACGAACAACCTATCCGTTCCGCGTGCAACAAGTTGCACGCCCTACGGTTGTGCCCCCTCGCGTTGTCCGCCCATCCGCTCATCGTGAGGTCCCTCCGCCCAGGCCGCGGACGACCGTGCCGCGGCGGCCGGTGTCGGCGCTGGGGATGTAGATCACGCGACGGAAGATCTCGTACGGGTAGTCCTCGGGCTCGTAGTCTTCGGGCAGGGGCTGGAAGCCCAGCGTAATCTCGACGGCGGCCGGCATGTCCCCGCCGGCCCAGCTTTCGATCCAGTCGGCCCCTTCCCAGTAACGCACGTGCAGGAACTTGACATGGGGCGAGACGAGCACCCATTCGGTGTTCTCGTCTTCGTCCTCGACAACGTCTGTGACGATCATCTCCTTCTTTCGTGAGCGTTCCAGGCCGATGATCTCGCCCGTCTCGCCATCGGCCAGACGCAGGCGATAGCCCACCAGTTCGAAATCGCCCGAGGCGAGAATGACCTGTTCGGCCTCGGTGGCGTCGACGTCGGCCCAGGCCGACGGGCCCGGAAGGGACACGGTGGGAAAGGCCACCTGCTCGGTATCGCCGTCCATCCCGATGGTCGTCAGGCGGGACATCATGGTGATCACGTCGGACCCCTTGCCCGCCGCGCCGCCGCGATCCGCCCCGGCGGCGACGTCACTGATATCGCCCACGCCGGCTCCGGGGCCGGCAAGGGCGTCGACGTCGATATCCTCCACGTCGATCTTGGGCGCGGCGAAGACCTTTGCCGCCCGCAGTTCGCGGGTCATGCGGTCCATCACGGCCCGGACGGCCGACAGGCGCTCGACCGTCGCGGTGATCTTGTCTCGCGTGTCGAGCGCCCCGGCGTAGAACGCGTAGACGCCGCCCATCATCATCACGACGATAGTGATCGCCAGCACGATCTCCATCAGCGTCATGCCCCCCCGCCGTCTGGGCGGGCCGGACCGTCGGATGGGGCGCAGGGCGATCATGGGGCGCCCTCGTCGATCTCGCCCTGGTCGTCCTGGGAGGTGTCGGGCACGAGAAACGTCAGGCGCCGCGTGCAGTTGCCCTCGATGTGCCTGATGATGATCTCCACGCTCATCAGTACGGGCCCGTCGACGTCGATCACGTCGTCCATTTCGGCGGTGACGACCTCCCAGGTCCAGTCTTCGAAGGGTTCTTCGAACTCGTAGGGCCCGTCGTCTTCGGCCGGCACGATGTCGAGCTGCATTTCGGACAGCAGGGTCACGGCAAGGTTGTCGGCGAGGGCCTGGCGGTGCATGCGGGAGACCGACCGGGCCGAGGCGCCGAAGCTGCTGCAGATCACCGCGGCGGCCGCCGCAAACAGCGAGAGGGCAAAGACCACCTCCAGCAGCGCAATGCCGCCACGACGCGGGCGGTTGAGGTTTAGCGGGCGAGCTTGCTCGCCCGCTAAACACACAAGCAAAAGGGGTAAGCGAGCGAGCGAGAAGCACGCTCGCTCCGAACCGCCACCTGTCGATCGTCGCGCCGTTGGAGGCATCACAGGTCCTCCTCGGCGTCGGGGTCGTACGTGCCTTCGACAATCTCGTCGTGGTGGTCCTCGAGTTCGCTCTCGGTGACGATCAGTGCGGTGACGTTTCCGCTGTCGCCGTCGAGGCGGATCGCGGCACGCATCGACCTGTGGAGTTCGGGCGGGGCCAGCTCGATCAGCACCGAGTCGCTCCATCCGTCGGGATAGAACGTGACGGCCTGGAGGGCTTCAGGATCGTCGTCATCGCCCCCGCCGGTCAGGCTGGTAATCGTGCGGTAGGCGCTGTGCCCGATGTGGCGGCTGCTCAGGACGCGCACGAGTTCGGTCGGCACGCTGGAGGCCCAGGTGGACATCGGATAGGGCACGAAATCTCCAGGGGCCGTCAGGTGCTCGGGCTCCCAGAGCACGCGCACGGGCGTCGGCAGGTCGGGGTCGAGGGCCCCCTCGGGCTCGCCGAACTCGACCCGCAGCCTGCGCTTTTCGTTCTGAGCTTCGGCGCGGGCCATCCGGAGGACGGTCTCGAACCGGTTGGCCGCTTCGAGGAACTCCCGGTGCGACCGGGACCGCCCCATGCCGCCCACGATCACGCCGGCCAACAACACCACCAGCGCCAGGACGAGCACGATTTCCATCAACGTCATGCCCGTCGCGCGGCCGCGGCCGAACGCGGGTGCCGCAGCCCACGGCACCGGCACCTTCCCAACGCGGCAAGATGCCGCTTCTACACGAGCGGCCCGACCGACTTGCCCGGACGAGAGATTATTCGTCTTCCGACCAGCTCTTGATGTCATCGTCGGTCTCAGGCTCGCCGTCCGGGCCGGACGAGTAGACCCGCGGCGTCTGCCCACCGTCTTCGTCGTCGACCAGGTCATAGCTCAACTCGTTGCCCCACGGGTCGGTCGGAATCCTCTTGTTTTCCAGGAAGGGCCCGCCGCCGTCGCGCCACTTCTCGGCGTCCTTCTCCTCGTCGGGCACGGTAATCAGGGCGTTGAGCCCCTCCTCGGCGTCGGGCCAATTCTTCATCGCCGTCTGGTACAGCTTGACGGCCTTCAGCGTGTCGGCGACCAGCAGCTTCGCCGCATTCTTGTCCGCCCCGGCCGAGATGCGGGTGTAGGCGACCACCGACACCGTGCCAAGAACCACCAGGATGCCGATAACCAGGAGGATTTCGATCAGGGTAAAGCCGCCACGTCTCGTCTGTGTCTTGTTCATCTTTGTTTCCTATGTCCGTCTAAGACCTTTCGATTGTCGATCTACCTTAACGTCTGGCTCATCGTGAAGATCGGGTAAAGCAATCCGACCGCCACGAATCCGATCATTGTTGCGATAACCACCAGGATCAGCGGTTCGATGAGGCGGACGACGGCGTCGACCTGCCTGTTGGCGCGCCGCTCGACGGTGTCGGCAATCTGCACGAGCACCTTGTCCAGTTGGTTCGACTCCTCGGCCACCGCGATCATCTCGATGATCTCAACGGGAAAAAACCTGCTGGTCCGCAGGGGTTCGACCAGTTGCTCGCCGGCTTCCACCCGCTCGGAGGCCGTCTCGATGCAGTCCGCCAGGGCCATGTTGCCCGCCGCGTCCTTGCTGATCCGCAGCGCCTGCAGGATCGGCACGCCGTTGCGGAGCATCGTGCCGAGGATGCGGCAAAACCGCGTGATGCACATCGTGCGGATCACGTTGCCCACCCACGGGATGGCGATACGATACCGGTCCCAGACCCGCCGCCCGGAGTCGCTCCTGATCGCCATCCGCAGGCCCACCACAACCAGGACCAGCCCCACGATCAGCAGCACGAGGTGATCGAGCAGGAGGTCGCTGAGGGCAAACAGGACCAGCGTGGGGGCCGGCAGGTCCGCGTTCTTGAAGAACGGTTTGAAGCGCGGCACGAGGATGACGAGGATGCAGACCATCGCGATCACGCCGATCGTCACCAGGACCACCGGGTAGACCATCGCGCCGCGGATCTTGCTGCGCATTTCGTCCTGGCGTTCGAGGTACTCGCCCAGGTTGGTCAGCACGTCTTCGAGGAACCCGCCGCGCTCGCCGGCGCGAATCATCGCCGCGTGGAGCGACGTGAACGTCTCGGGGTGCTTGCCCATCGCGTCAGCCAGCGTCTCGCCCGCGGCGACGTCTTCGCGAACCTCGGCGAGGATGCGCGACAGCGCAGGGGTCTGTATCGCCCTGACCAGGGTCTCCAGCGCCCGGAGCATGGGCACGCCCGCGCGGAGCAGGTCCGCCAGTTGCCCGTACGCCACCGCCACGTCGCGCATCTTCACGCGCCTGCCGCGCGAGGCGGCGGCATCGGCGTGCGGTTCCACCGACACGGGAAACAGTTCGCGGTCGTCGAGCGTGCGGATGACGGCCGTCTCATTGTCGGCCTGCATCAGCCCGCTGACTTCTTCACCTGAAGGCGACTTCGCGATGTATTGGTAAGTCGGCAAAACGATATCCGTTTGTCGGTTGTCTTGGCGGCTGGGGCCGCTGGGCAGCCACTATTCCATCGTCAACCGTTGGTTGAACGCATGACTTCTTCGGGTGTGGTGATGCCTTCGCGGACTTTGCGCCAGCCGTCATGGCGGAGCAGGCGCAGGCCGGAATCGAGGGCCGCTCGCATCACCGCGCCGGACGACGCGCGGGCCATGATCTGCTCGCGGATGGGTTCGCTGGTGACCATCAGTTCGAACAGCCCGGTCCGCCCGCGGTAGCCCGTGCCGCGACAGGCACGACACCCGGCGCCGTGGTACAGGACCTCGCCGTCGCCCAGTTCGAAATCGCCGGGCAGCGACTCGCGATTCGGCTCGTAGGGTTCCTTGCAATCGGGGCAGATCGTCCGGACGAGGCGCTGGGCCATCGCGGCGGCCATCGTGCTAGTGACCAGGAACGGTTCGACGCCCATGTCAAGCAGCCGGGTGGCCGCCGAACAGGCGTCGTTGGTGTGCAGGGTCGAGAACACCAGGTGCCCGGTCAGGGCGGCCTGGATAGCGGCTTCGGCGGTCTCCAGGTCGCGGATCTCGCCGATCATGACCACGTCCGGATCGTGACGCAGTATCGCCCGCAGCCCGCGGGCAAACGTCATGCCGATCTTCGGGTGCACCTGGATCTGGTTGATCCCGTCGAGATGGTATTCCACCGGGTCCTCGACGGTCAGGACCTTGATCTTGGGGCTGACGATGGCCTGCAACGCCGCATACAGCGTCGTGGTCTTTCCGCACCCGGTCGGGCCCGTGACCAGGACAATCCCGTGCGGGCGGGCGATCAGGTCCTCGAAAATGCCGAACGTATCGGTCATCATGCCCAGTTCGGGCAGGGTGAACAGCACGGTGGACTTGTCCAGCAGGCGCATCACGATGCCCTCGCCGAACAGCATGGGGATCACGCTGACACGGACGTCGATCTGCTTGCCGCCGGCCTTCAGCTTGATCCGACCGTCCTGGGGCAGGCGCTTCTCGGCGATGTTCATGTTGGCCATGATCTTGATGCGGCTGATGATGGCGGCCTGGAAGCGGGCGATCTGCGGCGGGACCGAGGCGTCCTGGAGCACACCGTCGATGCGGTAGCGAATGGACAGCCCGTTCTCGTACGGCTCGATATGGATATCGCTGGCCCGTTCGTGCAGGGCCTCCATGAAGACCTCGTTGACCAGCTTGATAACGCTGGCCTCCTGGGCCATCTCAAGCAGGTCGTCGTTTTCCCCGTCGCCGTCGGTGATCACCTCGATGTCGTCGGTGCTCATCATCTCGTCGAGCGTTTCCCCACCGACACCGTAGTGCGTCTTGATCACGCGCATGATGTCGGCCTCGGTGGCCAGCGCGGGGCGGACCTCCAGGCCCGTCAGCAGGCGAATCTCGTCCAGGGCGTACAGGTCAAACGGGTCGCAGGTGGCGACCGTCAGCGAGCCGTTGTCCCGGGCGACGGGGACCATGTGCTTTCGATAGACGAGTTTGGCCGGCAGGGCCCGCAGGGTGTCAACGTCAATCGTGACGCTGTCGAGGTCGACCATCGGCATGCCCATCTGCTCGCCGATGATCCGCAGGACGTCTTCCTCGCTGACGCACCCGAGGCGCACGAGTGCCCGGTCCAGGCGGATGCCCTCGGACTTCTTCAGGGCCAGCGCCTCGGCCAAGTGATCGGCCGTGATCAGACCCTTCTCCATCAATGCCTCTGCAATGCTCATTCTTCTTTCATCGCGCTTCGGCGTCCTCGACTTTAGCTGTCCCGTACTAAACACAACGCCGCCCGGCGCACGTTATTGCCCGATCCGGAGGCAAACTCCCGCCGGGCAGACACACGTCGAGGCAGACCGCGGGACCGTATACTCTTATAAACGCTCGGCGCGCGGGGGCGGTTACTGTTTTTCGGAGATTCCCGGGAGCAAAAAAAAACCGCACTCCTGCAATATCCCGGGGTTTGACGCGTTGTTACACTAGTTGCAGGTTGTGCGCCGAGCCTTTGCTTTCGGCGCCGAGACCCCCAGAGAAAAGGATTGTCAGATGACCAGAGCACTTCTCGTCGTCATGTGCGTTGCGTTGGCGGCCTCGGCGTGCATAGCCGCCGAAGAGGCCACCAAGGCCCAGCCCAAGTCCAACGCCTCGTCAACGGTCACCAAGGCCCCGCATTACAACCCGGTGGCCGAGCGGGCCAAATTCTTCACCGCGGCGGGCAAGGACAGCGAACTGGACGCCAAGGAGTTCGCCGTCGCCCAGGGCAAGCCCAACTCCTTCGTCCGCAAGACCGACACGTGGGACGCCCTGGTCAAGTTCGACAAGAACGGCAACAAGACGATCGACTGGTTCGAGGCCGACGCATACCGCCGCGGTCAACAGGCCAAGCCCAAGGCGACGATCACGACGATTGACGGCAAGCCGATCCAGCCGGACCAGAGGCCCGACAGCGGACGGGGCGGCGACGATCGCGGTCGCGGCCGGGGCGGATGGAAGCCGGACCCGGAGACCCTCAAGAAGTTCGACAAGAACGGCAACGGCCAGATCGACGGCGAGGAGCGGCGCGCGTACTACGAAGCGAGGCGGGCCGAGTACCAGAAGCGCATGCTCGAGCAATACGACAAGAACAAGGACGGCAAGATCGACGACGACGAGCGCAAGGCCATGTACGAGGCCTACCGCGCACGACGGGCCGAAGAGCAGAAGAAGAGGCACTTCGAGCGATTCGACGCCGACAAGGACGGCAAGCTGAACGCCGAAGAGCAGGCCGCCCTGGAAAAGCACGAGGCCGAGCACAGGGAGCGGGACGCGAGGGAACAGGCCCAGCGCGAGAAGCGGCGGGCCGAGTTCATGAAGATCCACGACAAGGACGGCGATGGCGAGTTGTCCGAGAAAGAGCGCGAGGGCATTCGCGAGTATTACCGCAAGCGCATGGAAGAGCGTCGCGCCGAGGCGCTCAAGAAGTACGACAAGGACGGCGACGGCAAGCTCAGCGATGAAGAGCGTCGTGAGATGTATCGCGCGTTCCGGTCACGTCGTGGCCGCGGGCGCGGGCCGGGCGGACCCGGCGGGCCCAGACCGGGCGGACCCAGGCCCGAAGGCGGACCCCGACCCGACCGCGGACCCGGCGGACCGACGGTCTAGACACTGAACGATATGAGACGTATTTGCGCCCCGGCGGTCCCTGATCGTCGGGGCGTGATAATTCCGTCGCACTGCAGTAACCACATGGAGCCGGCATGCGTAAGATACTGACGAGCAGGTGCGGTGTTGGATTGCGCCGAGAATCCGCGACATGCCGTGTAGATATCCGTCAGACAGAGGTGAACCCATGTTGAGAACACTCGTATCCGCCCTCGTGGTTCTGTCCGTCGTTTCGGCAGGCCTCGCCGCCCCCGAGAAGCCCAAGACGGCCCCCAAGCCCCACACCTCGGTCAAGCCGACCAAGAAACTCCCGCCCTACAATCCGGTGGCCGAGCGGGCCAAGTTCTTCAAGGCCGCGGGCAAGGACAGCGAACTCGACGCCAAGGAGTTCACCGCCGACCAGGGCAAGGACAAGGTCAACTTCGTCCGCAAGAGCGACACGTGGTCCGGCATGCGGAAGTACGACAAGGACAAGAATGGCACGATCAACTGGTTCGAGGCCGACGCGTACCGGCGGGCCCTGCGCAAGACGGCCCAGGCGACGGTGACGACGATTGAGGGCAAGCCGATTCCGGACGGTGGCGGCGCGGCCCCCGCTGACGCCAGGCGGCGCTGGAGCCTCAGCGACCCCGAGACGATCAAGAAGTACGACAAGGACGGTGACGGCAAGCTGAACTCCGACGAACGGTTCGCCGCCTGGGGCGCCCGGGCCGAGGAAGCGCGCCAGGGCTTCATGCAGAAGTACGACAAAGACGGCGACGGCAAGCTCGACGAGAAAGAGCGCGAAGCGATCCGCGACGGCTTCCGCCAGCGGATGGAAGACTGGCGCCGCCGGGCCTCCGAGCGACGCTACGACGAGGACGGGGACGGCAAGCTCAGCGCCAAGGAGAAGGCCGCCATGGCCGCCGGCGAGGCCGAGCGCACCGCCGAACGCGAGAAGCGCCGCAAAGAGTTCATGGACAAGTACGACAAGGACAAAGACGGCGATATCTCGTCGGAAGAACGCCGCGCCATCGGCGAGGAGATGCGCCGCAGGTGGACCGAGCGCCGCTATGACAAAGATCGCGACGGCAAGCTGAGCGCCGAAGAGAAGGCCGCCATGGATGACGCCGAGGCCAAGCGCACGGCCGAGCGCGAGAAGCGACGCAAGGAGTTCATGGACAAGTACGACACCGATGGCGACGGCGAGTTGTCCGAAGCCGAGCGTAAGGCCATCCGCGACAGTTGGCGGGACCGCATGCGTGAGCGCTTCGGCGGGGGCCGCAGACCCGACCGCGGCGCGACCGACTAGATACAGCGACACGGGGCTTACGTCCCGCCGGACCGGGGCGCGAGCAGGACGTTTGTGAAAAAATCCGCAGGGCGGCGAATCCGGCCGAACCGGGGCGTGTTAGAATTCAGTAGCGATTCATTGGAACCGGGTTATCTGGCCCATCCATCATAGAGTCATCTATCCCACGTAACCGAAGGTAAGGACCCATGATCGCTCGACTGCGGAAATTCCTTGAACATCGCCGGGCAACGCGAGAGGCCGAAGCCCGTGAACGCGATGCAGTCGCCCGGGCGGTAGGGTGTTTCGAGAAGCTCAAGGGGCAGCAGGCACTTCGCGAGATGTGCAGCGTGATCTACACCGACGCCGACAAGTGCATCGTCCGCGTCTGCTATGGGGCCATGCGTCCCCCGCGGCGCGCGTTTTTCGAGGTACGGGTCGACGGCGGCATCGGCGAAGTCAGCTTCCGAGACGCCAAAGCCCACTACGGCGAGACACGTTGGCGCTGACGGGAAGCGGGAACTCGCGCCCAACGCGCCCGGGCGCATCGTGCAACGTTTAGCGGCGGGGCATCGCCTCGCACTGCTCGTCAGACGCCTGCTCACTCGACATGTTGCACGTGTCCTTCCGCCGTGACATAATCGCTTCTTGCCGCAACGAACGGTGTGTCCCGCGCGAACCGACGTGTGCGACAGCCCCAGCGGAGAAATGCGATGAACCGACTGTCCCGACGGAATCTCCTTCTCGGCACCGGTGCCGGCGCCGCGGCCCTGCTCTGGCCGACCGACCGCGTGCTCGGTGCGAACAACGACATTCGCCTCGCCATCGTGGGCACGGGGAGCAAGGGCACGCAACACGTGGGATTGTTCAGTGGCCTCCGCGGTGTGCGGGTGGTGGCCGTCTGCGACGTGGACCCCAAGCGTGCGGCCGGCGCGGCGAAGGTGGTGGGCAAGCGCGGGGGCAAGGTCAGGACCTACACCGACGCGAGGAAGCTCCTGGACGACGGCGAGATTGACGCGATGGTCATCGCCACGAGCAATCACTGGCACGCCCTGCTGACGGTCTGGGCCTGCCAGGCCGGCATCGACGTCTACGTCGAAAAGCCCGTCTCGCACAACATCTTCGAGGGCCGACAGATGGTCGCCGCGGCCGCCAAGTACAAGCGGATCGTGCAGGCCGGCACGCAGAGCCGCTCGTGTACGGGCCTGGCCCGCGCCGTGCCGTACATCCACTCCGGGGCCCTGGGCAAGATCAAGTGGATCCACGCCTTCTGGTACAAGCCGCGCGGGAGTATCGGCAAGGTCGCGCCGTGGACGCCGAAGGACCTGGACTACGACCTGTTCTGCGGCCCGGCGCCGGTGCGGCCGCTGCGGCGGAAGAGACTGCATTACGATTGGCACTGGGTGTGGGACACGGGCAACGGTGACATGGGCAACCTGGGCATCCACGAGTTGGACGTGTCGCGCTGGTTTGCGCAGTACACCACGCTTCCGCCACG
Source organism: uncultured Planctomycetaceae bacterium (assembly GCA_964625865.1). Taxonomy (GTDB): domain Bacteria; phylum Planctomycetota; class Phycisphaerae; order SM23-33; family SM23-33; genus CAZVEV01. Next base: position 40,683 of record CAZVEV010000013.1, read on the forward strand.
TGGGATGGCCGTCGGCGGGCGCTATGCCGTCAACGACGCCGGCCAGACACCCAACACCGTCCTCGGCGTATTTGACTACACCCCGGCCCCGATCTTCTGGGAGACGCGCAACTTGCCCCGCGCCGCCGGCTCGCGGACGATGGACGCCTACTACGGCTCGCGGAACACGGTCGTGGTCATGTGCGAGGACGGGTATTTCACCGGCCGGCGCGGCGGGGGCATCGCGTACGATTCCAAGGGCAAGCGGATCAAGGAGTTCAAGGGCGACGCGGGGCGCGGGCACGGGGCGAACTTCATCACCGCCGTCCGAAGCCGAAAGACCTCAGACCTTGCCGCCCCGATCACCGAGGGACACCTGTCGACGTCGATCTGTCATGCGGGCAACATCTCCTACCGTTTGGGCACGCCCGCGACGCCGGCCAAGGCCATCGACGCCGTCGGCGGGCACACCGAAGCGGCCGAGACCGTCACGCGACTCGCCAAGCACCTTGGCGCCAACGGCGTGGACCTGGCCAAGACGCCGCTGGCCCTGGGCCCGTGGATCACGATGGACACCGCCGCCGAGACCGTCACCGCCGTCGCCGCCGCCGACCCGGCCGCCGCGCTGACCCGCGCGACCGCCCAGATCACCCGCCCCTACCGCAAAGGCTTCGTCGTACCGAAAGACGTCTAGCCCCTGGCGTTGGGTGGCACCTTCAAGCGAAGCGTGTGGGGGTCTCGTGTGACGACATGATCGTCATTGTCGAGGGCGACTCTTGCTTCCGCACCCACAAGCTGCGCCCTTCAGGCTACGCTTGAAGGCGCCACCCATCAGGCGATTCGCAGACCACGGCACCGGACGGTCTGCCACACCAAGCGCAACGGCTGTGTTGATCAGCCCCCCAGGAACCACAGCAAGGCGGCTAAGGGGTCTGGCAGGCGGCCTAGCCGACGTTCGGCTCGACAAAGGGGGAGGGTACCCTTGCGTCTCTGGCAGGCGGCTAGAGGCGTCTCAGGCGGTCTGGCCGCGTCCTGAGGATGTGCGGGACGCGCGTCAGCGTGCAGCCGCCCTGCCGCCCTGGCGCAAGGGTCGTGTTGATCGGGAGATGGGCGAGCGTATAATGAAACACGTTCGCATCGGACCGGACGATGCACCTGATTCGGATAGCGGGCACAATGTAGAAATCAAATATCAGTCACGCAGCGTGCAACGGCGCACGTAAAGCCCCGCGACGGCGTCGCGGGGATCCCCCCGACGCCGTCGGGGGGCTTGGGTTCCGAGAAAGCAAGGAGACGGCCATGACACCGATGAAGATCATCCGTTCACTGGGCAAACTCGTACGCGGAGGGGCCGGCCCCTCGCAGATCTTCCTGGCCTGCCTGCTCGGGGCGATGCTCGGCATGAATCCGGGGTTCAACCTGACGCTGGTGTTCGGCATCGTGCTGTTCCTGGTGTTCAACGCAAACTTCGGCCTGACGCTGCTGGGGTTCGGCGTCGGCAAGCTGCTGATCTACCCGCTGGCGCCGGTGACGTTCCAGATCGGTCGCATACTGATCGAGGACGTGGCCCACGGGCTGTTCACCACGATGGCCAACGCCCCCGTCCTGGCGCTGATGGGCCTCGAGTCGTACTGTCTCGTCGGCGGGCTGGTGGTCGGAGCGATCATCGGCGCGGTGATGGGGGCCGTGCTGGCGATGATGATCGTGGGCGTCCGCAAGGGCGTGCTCGCCGCGAAAGATCGCAGCGCCAAAGTCGACAAGACCAGCCAGAACATCGTCGTGCGAATCGTGCTGCGACTGTTGTTCGGCAAGCTGAAGAAGCCGCTGGCCGAGGCGCTGGAAACCAAGCCGCCGCTGTTCCGCAAGGCAGGCATCATCATGCTGGTGGTGATCCTGGCGTTGCTGATCGGCGGCCCGGCCATCGCGGCGGGGTACTTCTTCGAGGACGCCTTCCGCGACGGGCTGGCCAGCGCCAACGGCGCGCAGGTGGACGTGGACAAAGCCGCCCTGTCGGTCCTCGGCGGGTCGCTCGACATCAAGGGCCTCCAGATTACCGACCGCGACAAGCCCACGCACAACGTGTTCCAGGGCGAGTCGTTCGTCGCCGACGTCAGCGTATCGAGCCTGCTGACCGGGCGATGCGTGGTGGAAGAACTCTCGGCCGTCGGTCCGAAGCTGGACGTCGAGCGGGACAAGCCGGGCGAGGTGTTCAAGGCCGAGGCCGAGGCCGGCGACGGCGGAGACGCCGGCGGCGGCGCGGGCCCGGCGGCGTCCAAGCCGGCCGGCGGGGGCGACGAGGTAGAGGACGAGGCCACCAAGGCCAGGAAGAAGCGCGAGCAGCTCGATGCATTGCGGCTCGAACTGGAGAAGCGTCTGCGGGACGAGTTGGACAAGCTGGCCGGCGAACAGATCGACGCGCAGATCGACAAGGCCACCGCCAAGGTGCCCGACGCCCTGCGCGAACAGGCCAAGAAGAAGATTGACGTCGAGGTCAAGCAGCGGCTCCGGACCTGGACGCGAGAACTGGCGGCCGAACTGTCACAGCAGATCGTCGCGCAGATCGAGAAGGACGACACCTTCGCCGACTACGCCGACGAGGCCCTGAAGTACCGCAAGTACTTGCCCTACTTCGACAAGCTTCGCGAGGCACTGGCCAAGCGCAAGGCCGCCAAGGACTCCGAAGAACACAAGAGGCAACTGGCCGCCCGCGCGAAGGCCGAGGGCTACTTCGCCCTGAAGGCCGACCTGGCGACCAAGGCCCCATGGGTGATTCGCGACGTGAAGATGGCCGACTTCGCCCTGGGCGAGGCCGGCACGTACAGCCTGGTCGGGGCGAACATTTCCGGCCGCCCGGAACTGCTCGAAGGGCCGATGGACGTGCGCGTCTCACGGACCGACGGCCAGTTGCAGGCCGAACTGAAGTACGGCTTTGCTGACGGCGACTATTACGGCCCGGCCCTGCTGGTGAAGTTCTCGCTGACCCTCGGGGATGTCGGCGGGGGCAAGCTGCCCGAATGGGTCTCGAAGCTGAGCTTCGACGGCAGGCTCGAGGGCGGCTTGAACGCCACGCCCAAGCTGACCCTGGACACCGACAAGGCCATCGAGGAGTTCCGCGCCAAGGTCTCGGAGAACATCGAGGCCGAGGTCACCAAGCAGGTCAAGAAGGCCGCCAAGGACGCGATCGGCATCGACGTGCCCGACATCATCAAGGACCCGAAAGACCTGCTCAAGGGCAAAGACCCGAAGGACCTGCTCAAGGGCAAGGACCCGAAAGACCTGCTCAAGGGCCTCGGCGGCGGAGACAAGGACAAGGACGGCAAGAAGCCGGACCCGAAGGACCTTCTCAAAGGCCTGACCGGCGGGGACAAGGACAAGGACGACAAGGACAAGAAGCCCAACCCCGCCGATCTGCTCAAAGGCCTCGGCGGTGGGGACAAGGACAAGGATAAGGACAAAGACAAGGACAAGAAGGACCCGCTCAAGGACGCCAGGGAACTGCTGTAGAGTCGGTTAACTGGTGTACTGGTTGACGGGTTAACTGGGAGCGGCCCGAGACGATGCAGATATGTAGGGCGTGGAACAGGTTTTGGAGCGGGAGGGGGTGGTTTACCGTGCCCCGTGAAAACACTTTGACCC
>CAZVEV010000014.1:0-44136 GCA_964625865.1 uncultured Planctomycetaceae bacterium
GCTGTAGCGCCGCCCCTGAGTGAGTGATCAGGCATCCATCATCGGTGATCACCACGTTGCGGCCACGGGCGCCCCGTCGTGTCATCGGCTCACGCCGATGACCGCAGTGCCCCCGTTCGTGGCAGCTTGCTTCTTAGCGCCGGATCGCCCCAACGGGGTTGCCGCTTCGCGTCAAAACACGACACCCGCGCCATTCGCGGCGTTGTCGGATTATCGGACACCATCGGTAGCCGGTAGCCGGCCGCTCCGTTATGATCGCCCTGACAGGAAGGTGGTGGAGATGACCACGAAGATCGCACGACGCAACGCGTTGAAGCAGGTGGGCGCCGCGGTGGCCGTCGGGGCAGCCGTCGGGACCAGAGCGGGTGCACAGGATGAGTCCACTCCCCGCCGGACTGCGTCCGAACCGTTCGGCTACTGCCTGAACACCGGAACCATCCGGGGTCAGAAGCTCGGCATCGTCAAGGAGGTCGAGACGGCCGCGAAGGCCGGCTACAAGGCCATCGAGCCCTGGGTCGGATCAGTGCGGGACTACCAGAAGAAGGGCGGCTCCCTGAAGGACCTTGGCAAGCGGATCGCGGATCTGGGGCTGGCCGTCCCAAGCGCGATCGGCTTTGCGGCGTGGATCGTCGATAGCGACGCGCGGCGGGCCAAGGGGCTGGAGGACCTGGCCCGAGACATGGACCTGCTCAAGCAGATCGGCGCCACGGGCATCGCCGCCCCGCCGGCCGGCACGGGCCGCACGGCCGTCAAGGACCTGCACGCCATCGCCCGGCGCTATCGCGCGATCCTCGACCTCGGTGCCAAGATCGGCATCAGGCCGATGGTCGAGATCTGGGGCCCGTCGAACACGCTCAGCCGGATCGGGCAGGCGTTGTTTGTCGCGGCAGAGAGCGGACATCCCGCCGCCAGCGTCCTGCTGGACGTCTATCACATCTACAAGGGCGGGTCAGGCTTTGCGGGCCTCAAGTTCGTCGGTGCCGACGGCATGCACGTGTTCCACGTCAACGATTACCCCGCCGACCCGCCGCGCGAGACGATCGGCGACGCCCACCGCGTCTATCCCGGCGACGGGGTGGCCCCCCTGAAGCAGATCTTCCGCACGCTGCGACGTGCCGGCTTTGCCGGCTGGCTCAGCCTGGAACTGTTCAACCGTGACTACTACAAGCGCCCGGCCCTCGAAGTAGCCCGAACCGGCTTGGCCAAGACCCGCGCCGCCGTCCAGAGGGCCCTGAACGATCCGCGCTAATCCTCAACGAACATCGTGCGCAAGCGCGGCTAAGGTCCAAGGGTCCCCCCCGGCCAGCCGGGACGAAAACGGGCTATAGGTCCAAGGTCGCAGCCATGGAAATACGGTAGCGTCCCCCATTTCCAGATCCAAGGCATTAACGTGGCGGATGTTATGGTTGGGGGCAAATCTGCGAGATCCCAGCATTGTTGCTTAAGGAAGTGCCATTCAGGACACCCCATCCGGTTTTTCTTTGACGGGGTCTGGCTGGGGCGGTAGGGGGTTGTCATGGCGAGACTAGCGAGAGTGATTGTCCCCGGGATGCCACACCATGTCACGCAGCGGGGCAATCGTCGGATGGAGACGTCCTTTGGGGACGAGGACTACCGGGCGTATCTGACGCTTCTGGTCGAGTGGTGCGGCCGGCACGAGGTGGCGGTCTGGGCCTACTGCCTGATGCCGAACCACGTGCATCTGGTCGTCGTGCCGGCCTGGGCTGACGGGCTGCGGATGGGCATCGGCGAGGCCCACCGGCGCTACAGCCGCCGGATCAACTTCCGGGAGGGCTGGCGCGGGCACCTGTGGCAAGGCCGGTTCGCCTCGTTCGTGATGGACGAGCCGCACACGCTGGCCGCCGCGCGGTACGTCGAGCGGGATCCCGTCAAGGCCGGCCTGGTCGAGGCGGCGGCGGACGGGGCCTCTTGCGAACAGGACGACCCCGCGAGGGGGTGAATCGTATAGTGCTGTAGAATGGGCGTTTCGGGACGGGGCCGTGGGGGTACTGGCCGGGGGGTGGTCCGGAGACGGGCGCGGTCTGTCAGGAGGGCATTGCAGGAAAAGGGCGCCCCTCGCTGCGACCAGCCTGTTCGTAAGTAGCGGAAGAACTGCGCGGTAGCGAAGTCGGAGTACTCAGCGCGCGGGGTGGAAATCTTTACCGTTAGCTAGTGAAGCAGGGGCGTATGAATTGCCGATAGGACCGGCAGGAGCCGGTATGGCCATCGGATGGCGGCGGAGCGGTTCCGCCGCATGGCCGGTGCGTGGCTTCAGAGGTCGGTCGGACATGGTAAGGACTGCGACCCCTCAGCGGGATCTGTCGCCGAGTGTCGCGGGTGAAGTTTGCCCTGGGCCTGCGGGCGGCCCCTGCCGGTGGGTCGGCTTGATGAAAGGACTCGAAGATGAACACGGACAGGAAGGCAACGATGATGAGTGACAGGATGGCGCGCGTGTCGTCAGGGCGGGGGGTCGCGTTGGCGGTGGTGGTTCTCGCGAGTCTCGCGGTAACCCCCGGGTGCTACTACACGGATGACGTCAAGGCATTCCTCCTTAAGGACCACAGCCCGGTCTCGGGGGTGGAGTATCGAGTCTATCCTCCGGACAGCATCCGTATCGAGTCGCTTAACGTGCCTGAGATCAACAACAGTATCCACCGCGTCCGGCCTGACGGCAAGATAAACGTGCAGCTCCTGGGTGAGTTCTTCGTTGCCGGCAAGACGCCTTCGGAGATCGAGAAGATGCTCGTCGAGGCGGGCAAGGAGTTCTACGAGAAGACAGATGCGACCGTTCACGTTGTTGGCTACCTCTCGCAGAACTACTATGTTTTCGGGCAGGTCAGTCGTCCCGGGCCCGTGCCGTGGACGGGGCGTGACACGCTTCTGGGGGCATTGGCGTTAGCTCAGCCGAACAACCTGGCGTGGACCGAACGTATAATGGTCGTGCGCGGGTCGAGACCCCAGGTAGGCGGTTATTACCAGGAGGGGGGCGGATACTGGTCCTCGGGTATCCACACGGCACAGGAAGGCAACGAGCCCAAGACGATGATGATCAACCTTGTCGCGATGGTCGAGCACGGCGACATGGGCAACAACGTGTTGTTGATGCCGAATGACGTGATCTACGTACAGGCGAGCCCGTTGGCGAAGATCGGGCTGGCGCTTCAGCGTCTGCTGTTCCCGGTCAATCCGGCGATCCAGGCCGTCGGCGTGCCGGCCAACTTCGGGGACGCGGGCCGGAGCAGATACGACAACTAGCAGGGATAACAGGAATATCTATGGCTGAGGAAACTGACAGAAAGACGCCGCGGGACTTCCTTCGGATCGTGTTCCGCAACAGGGGACGGTTCATGTTGGGATCGGTGGTGGTGGCGATCCTCGTACTGCAACTGGCCCTCCAGACCTGGCCGCTGAAGTACACGGCTTCGACGAAGTTCAAGCGGCGGACGGACGTTGCCGGCCAGACAGTCCACGGCCCGGACACCGAGTCGTTCGAGAAGATGAAGCTGACTCTCGACCTCGACCTGAAGGGCCGTAGCGCCGTGGAAGAAGTGGCCGAGGACTTGAAGCTCTTCGTGGGTCTGCCCCATGATGCCGACGGGCAGTTGACTCGCGAGGGGCAGATGCGCAAGCAGGCAATCGTCGAGGACCTGCGAAGCAGGATCACGATCACCTGGGACGTCAAGACCAAAGAAGTTGACCTTATCACGGTCAGCGTCACCGACGCCAATCCCAGGCTTGCACAGAAGATCCCGGACAAGTTGGTGACGAACTACATCGACCGGATCAGCCAGCGGATAAAGGGGCGGTTGAAGGCCAGTCATGACTTCCTGGAAAAGCAGGTTGAGGGGTGTGAGGCCCGACTGAGGGATCTGCAGAAGGAGCGCCTCGATTTCGAGGCCCGGCATGCTGACGCGATGCCCAACACGCCGGGCGCGTTGGAGGAGCGTATCCAGACAATCTCGGGCGACATAGAGAGACTCTCCATTCGCCAGGATACGGCCCGCTCATCCCTGGCACGGTTCAAGGAGTTGTTGGTCCCGTCGCCCAAAGCAACGACACGTCCGGCGTCGGTCAAGAAGAAGATCAAGCGGCCGAATCCCGAGTGGGTCCGCCTGGAAGAACAACTCAGACTGCTCAACGAGCAGTTGGAGACGCTGCGGATCACCCGGACGGACAAGCATCCGACGGTTATTTCACTTCAGACGAAGATCAAGCTGTTGTCCGCGCGGTTGGGCGAGACACCGAAAGAGGAAGAGGTGGAGATCGAGGTTGCGGCCGACCGAGAGGGCGCGGGGCGGCGGAGGCAAGACCCGGCCTCGCTGCTTGCCCAGATCGCCGCGGCGGAATCGGAACTGGAGATCGCCACCCGCGAGAAACAGCGGCTCCAGGATCGCCTCAGACCTTTGCTGTCACTGATGAAGAACTTCGCGCCGGTACGTCAGAAGTATCTGGACATCGTCGAGGAGATCCGGAAGGAGAATCTCGAGCTTACCGCATGGGACAAGCGGTTCAAGGCAGTGAAGATGGACCTCGGGGCCGAGGTGGCCAGCAAGCGAACGCACTTGAATACGGTGCAGGCCGCTCAGGAGCCGGAGCGCCCCTCGTCGCCGAAGTTGATGGTCATCCTCGGAATGGCCGTCGTGTTGGGACTCGGCTGCGGCACGGGACTGGTCTTCCTTTCGAGCATCCTGGACCGCAGCGTCACCACGATTGACGATGCGACGCGTCGGTTCCACATGCCCGTCCACGGCATCGTCAGCGAGATTGTCTCTCACCGCCGTCGGATGACCCGGCACCTGAAGCGGTGGTTCCTGACCCCCGCTATAGTCACGGCCGCTACATTGGCCGTGGTGGTCTCGGTGTTGAGCGTTGTGCTGTGGCTGCAATACCCTGACCGGTTCAAGGAATGGGATAAGGACGCCGTAGGGTTCATCTCGAAGGCGGCTTCGGACCTGAAGAGCAAACTGCCTGGTATGGATTGAGGGATGCGCGGATGTACCTTGCATTTTACAACCTGAGAGAATTCCCGTTCGCCATTACGTGCGACGAACGGTTCTTCTACGAGAGCGCCATCCATGCCGAGGCGCTGGCCAACATGATGTACACGGTCCAGCAGCGCAAGGGGATGGTGCTGGTTACGGGAGAGGTCGGCGCGGGCAAGACGTTCCTGAGCAACATGCTTGCGGCGCGTCTTGGCACAAGCTGTGTGACGGTTCGAATGCAGAATCCGCCCCAGTCGGCCAAACAGGTCGTCAAGTCCTTGGCAACGAACCTGGGCATCCACATCCGCTCATCGGCAGACAAGCTCAGCGTCGTCGACGAGTTGGAGGAGTACCTGGTGCGCATGCACGCTCGCGGTCGACTGGTGGCCCTGATTCTGGACGAGTCTCAGGACCTGCCCCCCGCATCTCTGGAGGAGATCCGCCTCCTGTGGAACTGGGAGAGGGACGGCCAGCGACTCATCCAGATCATCCTCGTCGGGCAGCCCGAACTGCGGGACAAGATCCTTCAGCCTCGCTGGGAGCCGCTGCGCCAGCGAGTCGTGCTGAGCTACCACCTGGGTCATCTCGGGGCCGACGAAACCGCCGACTACATCGAGCATCGCCTCCGGGTTGCCGCCCAGGACGAGTGCCTCGCGCGGTTCACCTCACAGGCCAAAGCTGACATCCACGCGGCCACCGATGGGACGCCGCGACTGATAAACGTCCTGTGCGACAATGCGCTGCTCGTCGGATACGCTAACGGGACGCATTGCATCGATCGGTCTGTCGTGACCAAGGTGATCCGCGACATGACGTGCTGGAACCTGCGCGTGCCGGCTGAAGACCCGCAGACCTCGCCGCCGAACAAAGTGCCTCAGATGAGCTAGGAGTCCATCGTGTCGAACGTTTGGGAAGCGATGAAGAAACACCAGGCGGAGGTGGCCGCCAAGGCCGCCGCCAAGGGCAAGTCGGGCGCCAAACGCCCGCCCCAGCGCAGAGACGACCCCGCACTGGTGGACATTGAACTGGTGTCCGAGCCGGCGGTTCAGACCCCGTCGGGCCCGGGCGAAGATATGGTCAGCCCCGCCTCGCCGGTTGCACCGGCCGTCCCGGAGCAGCGCCCCGTCGGGGCCAAGCCGCGGACGGTCCTCGACTGTGACGCGCAGTTCTCGGAACTGATCGTCGCGCACCATGACCGGGGCGGGGGCATTGCCGAGGAGTACCGGTCCCTGCGCACGAACCTGCTGGCCCGAAGTGCCAACGGGAAGTTCGGCTACATCATCACGTCGGCCGAGGCCGGCGAGGGAAAGACCGTTACGAGCCTGAACCTGTCGGTCGTTCTGGCCGAACAGGCCGAGAGGCGAACGATAGTGATTGACGGTGATCTGCGGCGCGCGCGCATTGCCAAGATGGTTGGATGCAAGCGGGGCCCGGGCCTTGGCGAAGTGTTGCGAGGGCAGGCCACGCTCGGGCAGGCCGTGCAGTCCACGCCGTATCCGAACCTGTTCTTCCTCCCGTCGAACCGCTGTGACCAGCACGAGATCGGCGAGTTACTCGGCCGGATGGAACGGGAGGAACTGTTCGCCGATCTGCGCCGCCAATTCGACTATATCATCGTGGATACCCCCCCGATCAACATCGCGTCCGACGCGGCGATCCTTGGCCAATCCGTTGGCGAGGCGCTGCTGGTGGTCCGGATGAACAAGACGCGGCAGGAGTCCGTCGAGAAGGCCATCCGGCTGCTTCGCGCCGCCAATGTCGACCTCTCAGGCCTGGTCCTGACACACCGGAGATACCACATTCCCAATTACCTGTATCGGTACTCCTGAGTTGGGCCGCGGGATTGGCGGCAGGCCGTACGCCCGACGTGGTACGGGTGATGCCGAAGATATGAAACGATTGCTATACATCGCGCACCGCCTCCCGTACCCTCCTGACAAGGGCGAGCGCGTCCGCGCGTTCCACGAGATCAAGGCCCTTGCCTCGCGTTTCGAGGTAACGCTGGCGGCCTTGACACACGCCCCGTCGGACGCTGCGGATCTCGGGGAGTTGGCTTCTCTGTGCCGCAAGATCATCCTCGCCCCCGCCGGCGGGACGCTCGGTCTGCTCCGCGGGGCCGCCGGCTCACTTCTGGCCGGCCGGTCGGTCAGTGAAGGGTACTTCCGCAGCCGCAAACTGATGAAACGGATACGCGCTGAGACCCGAAACACGCCGTTCGATCTCGTCTTCGCCTATTGCACCAGTGTGCTGCCCTATGCCCTCGGCGTGCCAGCGGCGGGCCATGCCATCGACCTCGTCGACGTCGACAGCGCCAAGTGGGCCAGCTACGCGCGTGCCAGCCGTTGGCCGAAACGGTGGCTCTACCGTCGCGAGGCCGACACGGTGAGGGCGCTCGAGCAATTGGCTGTCCAACAGTGCGAGGCGGTATTCGTCGTCAGCGAAGCCGAAGCCGCCGTGCTGGGATCCGACAGTCCGAACATCGTGCCGCTGACCAACGGTGTGGACAGTGACTACTTCGACCCCGAAGGGGTCTGTCCCACGGATCTGGGGCCTGCGTCGCTTGTGTTTACCGGTACGATGGACTACCGCCCAAACGCCGAGGGGGTCCGTTGGTTCGTCAGGGAGGTCTTTGCCTCCTTGCGACAAGAGATCCCGGAGTTGACGTTTGTGATCGTGGGGCGCGATCCAACAGCGGCCGTCCTGAAACTTGCAGAAGTCCCCGGAGTCGTCGTGACCGGCTCGGTGCCTGACGTCAGGCCGTATTTCAAGGGCGCCGCGGCGGTTGTCTGTCCGCTGCAGATTGCACGAGGCATCCAGAACAAGGTCCTTGAAGCGATGGCCATGGCCAAGCCGGTCATTGCCTCGCCCGATGCGATCGAAGGCCTTGAGGCCGAGACCGGGCGCGATCTGCTTCAGGCCGATACCCCTGAGCAGTGGCGCCGTCACATCACCGACTTGCTGTCATCTCCGGCGGCTGGTGCGGCTCTCTCCGTCGCCGCACGGGGATGCGTCGAGACGAACTACACGTGGTCCGCCCGTATGGCACCGATGGTGTCGCTGTGCCGTGGGTTGGCTGACGGATGAGCCCCCAGAAGGGCTCAAACGCCCCCTTCAGTTCGTTCGGGCTGGAGGAAGATTGAGTGTGTGCTGAGAAGGATGCGACGTATGATTATTGACGACAGACTTGCATTCATAGCGGATTTCGCGAGAGGGAAGGATGTTCTTGATCTGGGGTGTGTTGACCACAATGCAATGCAAGCATCGAAGAGCGACTGGCTCCATGGGAGGATCAAGGAGGTGGCAAGCTCATTGATGGGGCTGGACTATGCCGAAGAGCAGGTCGCCGCACTCCGCGACCGGGGCTACAATGTCGTTCATGGCAATGTGGAGACTGTCAAACTAGGGCGGACCTTCGAGCGTATCGTTGCCGGAGAACTCATAGAACACCTCAGCAATCCCGGGCTCTTCCTCCAGAATATGCGGGATCACTTGAGTCCGGGGGGCAAGATCCTCCTGACGACCCCCAACCCGTTCTGTCCGAAACGGTTCCTTGAGATTATCTTTCGTGGCCGGACGCTGGTGAATCCCGAACACGTTGCGTGGTACTGTCCGACAACATTGCGAACGCTGTTCAGACGGCATGACTACTCTGACGTCACCGTGTACTTCGTCAACAACTCACGGGCATTCCTTGGAATCGGCAAGATCCCGGCGTTGATCAGGGAGTGGTTTACGGGGAACTTGATGGTTGTTGCGCAGCGGTAGTCAGTAACCGGTGGCAGAAGTCGCGGTAGGGCAGGCCGGATGCCCAGAGGGCTATGGAAACCCTTGAGTGTAGCAGGTCACCGGGGATCGGTTCCCGGCGTGTGGATCGCCTGAGCAGCGGCGTAACGGCGCTGTTTACGGCAGTGGCCGGTCCTGGTGCGGGTCGGATTCCGGCCACTGCGCAGGGACAGCCTAACCTCTGAATCTGCGAACAGTTCCACGGAGCGGAAACGTGATTCTGTTGAAGACGGGCGTGGTTTGAAGCCGATATGACTACTAACTGGAAAGACGGTGCGAGCTACGACGGTTACCCACGCGATGGTGCTCTTGGGCAAGCGAGTGGGCGGATTGAGGTGTCTTTGCTTGCTGCAAGGCCGGCGGTGGGGCATGCCGCAGTACAAGAGAGGAGGGGGCAGGAATGACTGAAGGTCGACCTATGGTGAATGCTGCCGTCACCCACTTGCTGCCGGACGTCAGACCGTATGTGGAACCGCCTGCCTCGTCGGGACAGGACAGAGGGGGCAAGGCATGAATGTGGACCGGGCGATGACGCGACGGGAGGCGAGATGTGCAAAGAGTCGCCGGATCGTCCGGAAGCACTACCACGACCGCGGGTGGATATCGCCTTACAAGCGGTACCAGGCCTTGCTGGCCGGCCTGCTGGACGAGTCATCCGTTGTCCTGGACGTGGGGTGCGGCAGAACGTTTCCGATGGCCGGACATCTCCTTGCCACCGGCGCAGAGGTCCACGGTGTCGACCCGGTTGCCGAGGACCGGGACATCATTCCGGGCGTGGTCGTCGAACGCGCAAGTGCTGACACGCTGCCCTACGGCGACACGGTGTTCGACGTGGTGACCTCTCAGGCCGTGCTGGAGCACCTCGAGGATCCCACCGCGGTCTTCACGGAGTTCAAACGCGTTCTCAAGCCTGGCGGCCACGTGGTCTTCCTGACCCCGGGAAAGTATGACTACGTTTCACTCATCGCCCGGGCCGTCCCCAATGCACTGCACGGGCGACTTGTCAAGGCTACGGAGGGCAGGGACGAGGCCGATACGTTCCCGACGTTCTACGGGGCCAACTCAAAGCGACAGATCAGGAGAATTGCTTCACGAGTCGGTTTTGACATCCAGACGTTGGAGTACATCAATGAGTATCCGTATGCCCTGCGGTTCTCTCCCACGCTCTGTCGGCTGGGGATTCTCTACGACAAGCTGATAAGTCGGGTCAAGTGTCTCAACTGGCTTCAGGGGTGGCTCCTGGGTCTCCTGCGGTCAGACGGGGGAGGAGGCAGGGATGATTGAAGGCCGTACCATCCTGTGTTTCGCCAGCGGGTACGACGCCCCGCCGACCAGCAAGCATCACGTGATGCATCTTCTGGCCGAGCGGAACACCGTGCTGTGGGTCAACTACCACGCGTCGCGGACGCCGTCGGTTAACTCGTCGGACATGCTGTACATGGCCCGGAAACTCGGTCAGGTCTTCAGCGGGATGGCCCAGCCGCGGAAGAACCTGCACGTCCTGACCCCGCTGGTGCTTCCCCTGCCCGGGAAAAAGTGGGCACAGAGGCTCAACCGGCGACTGCTCGAGTTCCAGATTCGCGCCGCCCTGCGCAAGGTCCGCCGGGGCCCCTTGCAGGTATGGAGTTTCACGCCCGACGTGTCCTATCTCCTGGACAGTTTCCATGCAGAAGAGGTCGTCTACTACTGCGTCGACGACCATGCGAACTTCTCCGGATATGACAACGAACAGGTCCTTCGCGAGGAAGCCGACCTCTGTCGCCGGGCCGACCTGGTGGTGACCACGTCGTCAGTTCTCCAGGAGGCCAAGGCCCCGCTGAACCCCGACACCATGCTCGTGACTCATGGCGTGGACTACGACCATTTCTCGAAGGCGGTGACCGACGGTCTGCCCACTCCGCCCGATATCGCTGATATCCCCCACCCGCGACTAGGCTTCTTCGGCCTGATCCGCGACTGGGTGGATCTGGCCCTGCTCGCCGACCTTGCTCGCATGCGCCCCGAGTGGCACATCGTGATGATCGGGGACGCCGATGCGAACGTCCGTCTGGAGGACTACCGGTCGATCCCGAACATGCACTTTCTCGGCCGGAAGCCCTACGCCGACCTGCCCGCCTATTGCAGGCAATTCGACGTCGGCCTGATCCCGTTCAAGATCAATGACCTGACGCGCGCGGTCAATCCAATCAAACTCCGGGAATATCTCGCCGCCGGCCTGCCGGTGGTCAGCACGCCCATGCCGGAGGTCGAGTCCTGCGGCCACCCGGTCGAGATTGCCGACACGCCTGAAGCCTGCGAATCCGCCATAGCCGCGGCCCTGTCTTCCGCTTCGGAGGCCTCAAGCCGCAGCGCTGCGATGGCCACCGAAACCTGGCCGGCCAAGGTTGCGGCGATCTCCCGGCGTCTGGCGGCTTCGGTTGCTGAGTGTCCGGCCGCACGCCCGCGCGGCGCTGCGGCGCGCAGGGGTTCGGCTCGGCGGAAGCCGCGGCGACGCAAGGTCCTGGTGGTCTCCGCGGGCGGGGGATTCGACGTCCAGATTGCCAACTTCGTCCGTCATTGCCCCAAAGAACTGGACCTGCTGATCGTCGGGTTGGAGGGTGCCACGCCACAACTGCAACAGGCCCTCGACGGCATCTCGTTCGCGTTCCGGCCTCTCCGTTTCTCCAGGAAACAGCGCAGGGCACGGACTGTAGCCGGGAGCTTTCCCGACCTGCTGTTTGGCACGATCTCCGCCCTGGAGATCCTCTGGAAGGAACGCCCCGATGCCATCGTGGGCATCGGCCAGCGGGCCGCCAGCTACTTCCTGCTCGCCGCACGCTTGTTCAGCGCTCGTACGGTATTTGTGGAGGACATTACCCGCGTCACGTGTGCCTCCGCGACGGCAAGAGTTGTTGCGGCGCTGCGCCTGGCGGACCGAATCTACGTGCAATGGCCGCAGATGAGAAGGGAACTTCCGCGGAGCGTCTACGGAGGGCGGCTGCTATGATCTTCGTTACCGTGGGTACGACCTACTTCGAAGAACTGGTCCAGGAGATTGACCGGCTGGCCGGGTGCGGCGCGGTGACCGACCGGGTCTTCGTGCAGATCGGAAGCGGGCGGTACATCCCCGAGCACGTGGAGTGGGTCCGCTATGTCGACAACATGAGAGAAGTTGAGGAGGCCGCCGACCTGGTCATTTGCGCCGGCGGGGCCACGGTCTTCAAACTCCTGCTCTTGGGCAAGCGATTCATCGCCACGCCTAACCGGCAGGTGAAGGACGATCATCAGGCGACACTGCTTCGGGAATTGGAGGCGCGGGGCTGGTGTAGCTGCTGCTGGGATATCTCAAAACTCGGCGAGTTGCTTGCCGCCCCCAGTCCTTGCCAGCCGTACCCTGGAGATGCCGAACTGGTCTGGCGAATCTGGAGTGACCTCTTTCCAGACCTCGTTCGCAGGCCCGACTCCATGACCTCTTCACCTGACAAGGCTTCGACATCAGGTCCGCCATCTGTGATGGCAGGACGAGAACTCGACCTGTGAATAACGCGAAAGTACACGCCCGCAATCTCGCCGCCAACTGGACCGGCCACGCCGCCAGTATGGTCGTGCTGTTCTTCCTTTCGCCCTTCGTAATCCACACGTTGGGGAAGGTTCAGTACGGCATCTGGAGTCTCCTGACCGTCGTGACGGGCTACATGGGGATTCTGGATCTCGGCGTGCGGGCCAGCACGGGGCGCCATATCACGCTGTACATCGGCAAGGAAGATCATCAACGTGTCGAGGAGACCATTCGCACGAGTCTGGCGTTCTTCTCCACCATCGGCATCATGATCGTAGCCGTGGGCGCCGTCCTGGGCTGGATCTTCCCAAGCGTGTTCTCCTCCGTGCCGTCCGAATACCATGGACTAGTCATGGTCTTGCTTCCGGTACTGGCCCTGAACATGTGGTTGACGACGTTCCGCTCAGTCCTTGCCAGCGTCCTGATTGCCCACGACCGATTCGATCTGACCAACGGCGTTGACCTGGTCATGCTGGCCACTCGGACCGCCGCGACAGTCATTGTCCTCAACGCCGGCGGCGGACTTCTGGGGATGACCCTGGTTGTGGTCGGATGCAATGTGTTTGGCATACTGTGCACGTGGGTTCTGGCAGGGAGGATATACCGTCGCCTGAGGGTCTGGCCGTTCGCGTTCTCGAAGGCCAGAATGCGAGAAATACTGGGCTACGGAGCGGCCGCTTTCGTCACGGCAATCGCGGTCAAGATCATCGGGCAGACTGATCTGGTCATCGTCGGGGCGGGAATCAGCGTCGCCGACGTGACGGTGTACTCTGTCGGCGCGATGCTCTTGTACTACTCGAACACATTCATCGGCCAGATATCTACGACCTTCTTTCCTCCCGTCCAGCGCACCGTGGCGCGGGGCGAGATGGGACCGGCGCGATGGCTGACGTACAGACAGGTTCGCTTGGCGCTGCTGTGTGGCGTGCCCATCTACGTCGGGTTCATCCTCTTCGCCAGGCCCTTCATTCGACTGTGGATGTTCGATCCAGTGGACTTCCCCGCCAGCGCTGTCGAGGGTGCGGCCTGGGTGATGGTCATCCTGTCGGTGTCCAAACTGCTGTTTCTTCTCACCGTAGGTGCCAGCAGCATCTTGGCAGCCATGGGGCACATCAAGATTACGGCGGCTTTGTCGATCGGTGAAGCACTGGTCAACCTGGGCCTGTCACTGTTATTCGTTTTGGCTTTTGGCTGGGGGCTGCTGGGCGTCGCGGCCGGGACGCTTGCCGCACGCTTGTTCGTGACGGCCTTTCTCCTTCCCTGGTATGCGTGTCGTAAAGCGGGCATGGCGTGGGGCAGGTACATCGTCGAAACTCTGGGGCGGGGGTCCCTGGCCGCGGCGCTCTTCGCGGGTATCTGCCTGGCGGTCCAGCAACTCGGTTCGTGTACCTCATGGCCTGTCTTTGCAGGGCAGGTGGCCCTGTCAGTATTGGGCTACGTACCGGTCGCCCTGCTGGTCCTCGTACCGAAAGGTGACCGGAGCCGATTGGTACAGGAGTTCGTGAAACAAGGCATGTCCATTTCGAAAGATGACGTGCAGTTGCCCGTGGGCTCTGTCGATAAGGAATCAGACGGTGTTGAGATCGACGAAGTGGGTTCTCTCGAGCACCCCAAGGGCACGACACAGGAATAGAGAACAGCAGGTGCGATGAGAGTGACCCCCCAACAGACTGACATCTCAGCAGGACCGATCCGGGCTGCCGCGCCGCTGGTGCCGCGCCTCGTCTTTATTACTTGCACGTCGCCAGCGGCCCGTCGGGGCATGCTGCTTCTGGGAGCATCGAGATGAAACTGGCGGCTTGCTTTGGATCGGGCGTCGCGGACCACGCGGCTGTCGTCCGCAAGATGGTACAGGCCCAATGTCTCTCCCAGCAGCAAGAAGGCAGGGATTTCCAGGCCGGTCCCGGCCAGATCGGTTGTGTCATCGGGGCAGACCGTTTCTCGTCGATTCCGTTGTTCAGGGAAGATCCCTGCGGGAATCTGCTGATGATTGCCGGCGTCCCCATTGACCTGCATGGGAATCTTGATGCCACGCTTGAGGGCATCATGGCCGGCGATTCGAGGAAGGCTTCGGACGTCTTGAGTTCGCTGGACGGCGCGTTCGTCGCCATGTTCTGGGATGCTCGGAACGAGCAACTGCTTGTCGTCAACGACGGACTCGGCATACAGCCGCTGCATATCGTCCAGCGTGAAGGTCTACTGCTTCTGGCCACGGAGCTGAAGGCCTTCCCCGCCAGCGGCCTGGTGGATGTCGAACTGGACCCAGCCGCCTGGGGTGCATTCATTTCGTTAGGCTTCAACATTGGTGAGCACACTCAACTTGCCGGCGTCAAGCGGATGAGGCCGGCAACCGCGATGGTCTATGATCCCGCGACGGAATCCCTGGAGTCATCGGTCTACTGGTCCCTGCCCGAGCCGAAACCCGATATGACACTCGAGGATGTCGATACGGGTGGAATGCTGGATATCCTGCGGCAAGAACTCACGTGCTACGCGTCGCACCATTCCCGCGGGACGATCCTCTTGAGCGGGGGGTTCGACTCCCGGCTGATCCTGACGCTGCTCAAGCGCCTCGACATTGATTGCAGGGGGATGGTCCTGACGGTCCCTGAGAAGGGTTTCGGGATCGATGGAAAGTACGCCGTCAGAATCGCCGGCAAGCTTGGCTGTCCCGTTGAGCGAGTGTATCCGCCCAAGGGCTACTACGCGTCCCCCGCCTATCTCCGCTATCTCACGATCGACGAGGTGTCCATGCCGAGTCTGGTCGTGCATATGAGCACCTATGTCGCCGAGTGTCTCCGGTCTGAGATGCAGGCCGTGTGGGAGGGGCTCGGCCCGGGGTTTGCTTTTGCCCCCGCGTATCCGCACTCCGGGGGGTTCGCAACCTACATCAAGGACAGATGCAGAGACCGCGACACGTTGCAGTGGCAGGCCGCCCTGTCGGTGTTCTCCGAGTCCGTCGGGCAGGCCATGTACGAGACGTTCAGGCAACTGCTCACGCGCGAGACGGGGCGGTTCCCGGACGACGACTTCGGCACGGCGAGATTCCAGATGGCGACGCAGATGCGAACCTGGCTGGCCACCAGCCCGGTGACGGTGTACGCGCACACCGTCATGCCCTTCACGCCGGCCCTGAGCAAGGACCTGTGGAATCAGGCCGGGAGCATCCCGCTGAGTGTGACGTCGAACATGAAACTGTATTTCAAGCTGCTTTCGGACCACCTTCCCGAAGCCCTGAGCGTTCCATTCTGCTCGGGGGGCAAGGGGCGCAGCCACAAGGCATTCGCGCCCAGACTTGCGGTCGAGGCAAAGTTCGCGTCCCTGGTCAGTTCGTGTCGGTATCATTGGCGGCGCCTTCCTCGCCTGCCGGTGGTGGGCCCCATGCTCAGTACGCTGGGGTTGGCGCCGGACGAGCGGAGGGAGCATAACCCTGTGCTTGACGCCGTTGTCCAGAGAATCTCCCCTGATCATCCGGACCTCAACGCGGACGCCGTCCGTCAACTCCAGATGGAACGTCCCCCGTTCAGTTGGCCCGCGCGGCTGGGGCGCAGAACCCTGTTCTACTGGCAGGCGTGGCGGTGGATAATGGAGGGACAGCTTGCCACGAGCAATGCCATGACCTTCCTGAACGAGAAGGTGACGTAACGTGCCCAGAGAACCCGCCATGAAACTGGACTGTCGCCCTGTCCCGGCCTGGCCGAAACTCGCCTGGGTGGCCACGCTGACGCAGGGCGCCGATACCGTGGTTGTTCGTCACGGTCCCTGTGTTGAGCCCCGCGAGCAGTGGTGTGTTGAAGCGGCGTGGGCGGGCGAGTTTGGCCAGGGCGGCTTTGACCTGACCGACCTGGTCTTTGGCAGTGGCATCCGTTGCCGGGGCAACTCGGTTGTGTTCGTCTCTTCAAGCACGACGCTGGAGAGGCTATGGTACCTCCAGCGTGCAGATCGCTGGTTCGTTGCAAACTCCTTGCCCGCCATTCTCGCCGTCTCGGGGGCATCGCTCCTCAATGAGTATGCAGGATATGCAGCCGACGTGGCAACCATCATTGACGGCCTGGCCGACTATAGACGGTCGCTGCCGACAGACGCTGAAGACGTGCGTGTTGTTTACCACAGCAATCTGACCTATGACGGCCAGAGCCTTGTCGAGACTCCCAAGCCGGACACGTCTTCCCCGTTCCGCACATTCACGGACTACCAGGGCTTTCTCCATGATACAGCCGAGGCGTTGTCACGTAACATCAGAGATCAGCTCAGAAGCGTGGCTATCGAGCCACTGACAACGCTCTCTCGCGGATACGATTCGGTCGCCGCCGCAGTCATAGCCAAGCACGTGGGCTGTTCTCGTGCGGTTACCTTCCGGCGGTCTCGGAGCGTGTGGCGGGGTTCGGATTCAGGTGAGGACATCGCCCGATACCTCGGGTTTTCGTGCACGAGTTATGCTCGTGTTGCCAAGCAGTATCCGCTCGAAGAAGCCATCTGGGCCGCCTCGGGTCGAGCGGGGATTGTCAACTGGACGCTGTTCGACTATCCCGAGCCCCTCTGTCTCTTATTCACCGGCAGTTACGGCGACAAGGCATGGGGCCGCAACCGCCGGGTCTATCCCCAACCGTTGGCGGGGACAATTCCCGCGGACTTGGGGATGGCCGAGTTCCGACTGCTCAAGGGCGTCTTCCTTTGTCCCGTGCCGTTCTGGTCAATGCATCGGTACCAGGAGTTGCAGACGATCAGCTTCTCCACCGAGATGGAGCCGTGGACGCTTCACAATGACTATGACCGGCCGATTCCAAGGCGCATCATCGAAGAGGCCGGCGTTCCCAGGACGGCCTTTGGAATGCGGAAGATGAACACGTCGCACGAGACGGCGTACCTCTGGCCCTACTCGTCCGACGCCAAGCGGCGCTTTGCGACCTATCTCCGCGAAAGTGGTCTGTCCGCCCCCATTCCCGGTCAGGTGCCGGTCATGCGGCGGGTCAATGCCATCAGCAGATTGCTGTACGCCAATGTCTTTCGCAGATTGGGGATAGCGGACCATCTCGGGAAGCTGCTCCGCGCGCGCGCGAGCGACATGATCTTCTGTTGGGCCAACATGGAACTGAAGGCAAGATATGCAGAGGGGTTGCGTTCGTCAGGGTCCGTTGAGGGCAAGCCGGCAGGAGTCACGGTATGACCCGGGCACGTGATCTTGCCAGCCTCTACGAGGGTATGGTGATGGGTGATCTCCCTGACAGAGAGACTGATGCGATGAACTGTCGACGGGACGCGTCGCGACGCTGCGGATTCAGGAAGGACCGACAATGAGCAAGCTGTGGGGCATCGCTTTCGCAGACTCGAATGTGCCGGTCGGCGAACACCTCGCCGCGCAGACCCGCGCGATGTGCAAGTACACCGACCATCGGCCGCAACTCTGGACCGGCGAGGGCGTGGGCCTGGGACACTATACCATCGGGGCCTTCAACCACGCCGAGCAGCCGTATCATGACGCCGATGACGACAGCCGGTCCGTGTATTGCGGGAAGATCTTTGACTATGGCGATCTGAAGCGCGACCTGCGTGCCCAGGGCGCCCGGATCGAAGAGGACGACAACGCTGAAGATCTCCAGTTTGTGACCCAGTTCATGAAGCGGCGCGGGGCGGCGAAGCTCGGGGCGCTCAACGGCATCTACTCGTGCGCCGTGTGGGAGCCTCGTCATCGGCGCCTCAGCCTGTTCACCGACCGATACGGCTTGCGGATGGTGTACTACACCCACGACAAGCGGCGAGGCGTTCTCGCCTTTGCGTCGGACCTCCGCGGCGTGGTTGAGACCGATCTGCTGGACCACAAGATCAACTGGGACGCCTGGTCGACGTTCTTCCAACTCGGACACAACATCGGCGACGTAACGTCGTTTGAGAACGTGGTGGTCGTGCCGGTCGGATCGGCCCTGGTGTTCGAGGACAATCAGGTCCGCATCGAGCAGTACTGGAGCCCCTCGGATATCGAGATCGATTACACGATGACTCGCAAGGAACTCGTGGAGGGCAGCGCCCATCTGTTTGACCAGGCCATGGCGCGCCGCAGCGTGCCCGTGCCGTACCGACGGGTGGCCTTTCTCAGCGGCGGGCTCGATTCACGCCGGATCGTCGCTGCGCTGCATGCCCAGGGCACGGAGTTTACGGCCGTCACGAAGCGGGGGCTCCTCGCGGTCGACCAGGACGGACCGTTTGCGGGCAATGTCGCGACCACGCTGGGATTGGCGCACCGGTACGTGACTGCCGATCCGGAGCACTTCTACCGCAAGTACTATCACCTCGGCAACGAGTTGATGGACTATGAGGCCAACATGCACCAGTGGATCCAGGCCCTGGTCGACGGCCTCGAGGACGACGAGAAGCTGAACTACGACGGGATCATGGGGGACTGGATGTGGGAATATGGCGAAAGGTGGGGCGCCTTCATGGTCGGCTATGCCCCCGGAGGCAATGTCAGGGAGGAGACGATCACGATGCTCGGGTTGCCCCTGGAGGACAAGGCCCGGCGGCTTGTTGGCGAGCCGATAGCGCGTCCCTTCCTGGCCAAGGCCTTCCGCAGGAACATCCGCCCGGAGGCGGCCCGCGCCGCGGTCATCGAACAGCTCGTCAAGTACGGAGCTAACGACAATCAACTCGTCAACTTCTTCATGATGAACCGCGCGCGGCGTGGCGTGGCGATTTCCGCCCACAAGCTGATCCAGCAGCGGGCCGAGTCGCTCTTCCCGTACCTCGACAACGATCTGTTCGATCTTCTCATGCGTTACCCGCCGGAGAAGAAGGCGGGGGGCTTCCTGCGTGAAGAGGCGATGGCGCTGTCGTTTCCAGAGTGTGCCGGTCTGCCCAGGACAATGCGCGTCGAATCCAAGGTCGACAGACGCGACAAGGCGGTGATGGCGATCAAGGCGATGAAGAAACGCCACTACTACAGCAACCTGCGGCAACATGCCTTGAAGAACAGTTGGCTGTTCCACAAGCCGGCCATGATTCCTCGGATGGCGAAAGACCTGGTCCGGATGTGGCTGCACCACGATGCGGTAGCCGTGGCCTTTACGGCGAGCAACCTTGTATTCTATGAATGGATGGAGAAGTACTTCAGGCATGGCCATCCTTCGTTTCACGCTGATGTCAACTAGCATGGGCGAAGTCAACCGCCCCGGAAGGATCGGATGCGTATGAGAATCAGACACAACACCCAAGCGGGCAAGCCCGGCCTGAGTGTTCGTGCCGCACGTGCCCGGACATCTGACCGAGTAAGATGGGTCGGCAGGTGAAGGAGGGGCCTCGTGCGCATTATACACATATCAGCACTGCCGGTCTGGTCGATGGAAGGCAAAGGGGGCATGCCCTCGCTGCGCGAAACGCTCGCCGGACACCTGCGAGGCGGTCACGAAATCGTCCTGGTGGTGCCCAAGTATCACCTCTTCAGCGAAACGCTTGAACGGATCAACGTACGAGAAGACCAGGGGTACGATGTTTACGTGGCGCCGTGCGAGTGGGTACGACTCATCAAGAGTCTCCAGTTTGTGGCGCGGCGCATCGGTGGGGGGCGGATGCCCTACGTTGCGCGATGGATTGTGAATCTGTTGGTTACGGTTCTCCTGACGGCCAGTCTTTACGTCGCGGCCCGGAAGCTCATGCGACGTCAGCGGGTGAGATTCGATATGGTCTACGCGCACAACAAGTACGCGGCGATTGCGGGCCTCCTCATCCGCTGGGTTGCCGGCATACCGAACGTTACGCGGCTGTACGGCACGTTTCTTGCCGACTTGATGAAACGCCCGCTGGTGTGGTTGCGTTATCCGTCGGCATCGGCAGGGTATCTCGTGCCTCATCGTCTCCTGATCTGCGCCAATGACGGCACGCGCGGCGACGAAGTGGCCAGGAAGTTCGGTATCGACCTGGACCGATTCAGGTTCTGGCAAAACGGCGTGGACTTGCCCGACGCCCCTCCCGACAGTTCGCGTGACGATCTCGTGGCACAGTTCGGTGACCTGGGCCTGCGATCTGAGAGCAAGTGGATCATCTCGTGTTCGCGGCTGAGTTATTGGAAGCGGATCGACCGCATGCTCCGCGCGGTGGCGTATTGCCGCCAACACGGCTGCGACTGCCAATTGCTTGTCGCCGGCGACGGGCCGGAGAGCGACGCCCTGCTCGCGCTGGCGATGGAACTGGGGATCAATGACGCGGTGGTTTGGCTTGGCGCTGTTGCCCACGATGACATCTGGGCGTTGATGAACGTTGCGGATGTCTTCATGATAACCAACGACGTGACCAACCGCTGCAACCCCGTGTACGAGGCCATGTGCGCGGGGCTTCCTGCCGTATCGGTTCGGGACCCGTCAACGGCAGATCTGTTGGAGCATCAGGTTAATGCGCTATTGGCCGATAAGGACGATAGCGAGGAACTGGGCCGGTGTGTGCTCAGGGCCTTCGATGACGATGAACTGCTGGCGACGATGGGACAGGCTCAGCGAGACCGCGCTGAGTCCTTGTGGACATGGACCGAGCGGATGGCCGAAGAGGTCCGGGAACTTGAGGCGATAGTGGCCGAGTCCCGCCCCCGGCGCCAGCGGGTTCGGTGTGCGACATAGACAGGTAAGCCATGGGTATCAAGACACTACTGTTTGCCGCTTTTGTCGCCGGGTGTGTGCTCGGTGCAGCGTGGCTTCCCGTGCTGGGAGTGCTCGGGTATGTAGGAATCTACAGCATCGGACCACAGCGTCAGTGGTGGCATGCGCCATTGTCGCGGTTTGCACCGCGCTATTCACTACTGCTGGTAACCGTCACAGCGCTGGGAATGGCACTGAACTGGAGCAGACTTCGTTGCTGGAGGAGGTTCTTTGCCAATCAGGAGAAACTCCTGCTCCTGTTTGCTGCGGTGATCTGGCTGGGGGTCGTACTTGGAGGGGGGGCGGCCGCCCGATATGCGAAGATCGACCCTCCCGAGATCAAGTTCCTCAAGGTCATGGTGTTCCTTCTCATGGTGTCCCATGTGGTCACCGACACGAAGAAACTGGATTGGCTTCTGTGGATAATGATTGCGGGCGTCCTGATTCTGGGGATGCAAGCCTATGACACTCCTCGCCGCGCGTTTGTGAGTGGCCGCCTGGATACCATCGGCGGGCCTGACTTTGCCGAAGCGAACTTTCTGGCGGCCTATCTGGCCGCGATGCTGCCGCTTATCGGCGTGCAGTTATTGCACAGCCGGTGGCCGGGCAAGGCGTTGTGCGCCATGGCGGGTGTCTTCGGAACCAACGCCATCGTCTTGACACGCAGTCGCGGCGCCGTGGTCGGGCTCGCCGTGGGGGGCCTTGTTGCCGCGATGCTCTCTCCACGGAAACACAGGACAAAGGTCACTGTGGGGCTGGTCGTCTTCGGGCTTGGGGTGGTCTATCTGGCCGATCCCCAGTTCATTCAGCGGGCCGGGACGATCACGCGATCCGAAGGGGAACGAGACTCCTCGGCCCAGAGCCGGTTCGTCGTGTGGCGCGCCGCAGGCCGCATGATCCAGGACCATCCCCAAGGCGTCGGGCCGGGGAACTTCTACAAGAACGTCGGGCGCTATAACCGTGATCTTGCGGGCATGGCAGCCCACAACACGTACGTGCACATTGCGGCCGAGTTGGGCTTGCAGGGCATCGCCGTGTTCGGGATACTCATCATCAGTCTCTTCCGGTTGCTCCGCCGAATACGCCGCCGGGCGGAAGATTTACCCGAGCAGTTCCGGGCGAAGATCGTGATGCTCAGCTATGGCATGCTTGTCAGCCTGGTGACGCTGCTGGCCTGTTGCGTGACGATCTCGCTGCAATATGTGGAGTTCTTGTGGTGGATGTTCATCTTGCCCGTGTGTCTTTCACGAGTTGTTGACAACATCGAAGCCGGTCATCGCCCGCTCCTTGCGGCGAACAGCGAGGTCGTACCGGACAGACACCGCGTTGCGGCCAGGGGCGTGCACTCCACCGGGCCGAGTCGCCCCCGTCAGCCCGTCCATGAGGGGAGCGAACATGGCTGAGGGCGGAACCCAGACGCGATGTTCCGACGGGGAGTCCACGTCATGCTTCGGCGGTTCAGCGCCGGTCTGCCGCGACAGTGAGACGGTCCGTCGCGTCGCCCTGGTGCTCTCGGAGTTGCGCGCCGGAGGGATGGAACGCGTGGTCACTCACCTCGCACGCGCCCTGCCCCGGTATGGCGTTGAGCCGCTGGTCGTCTGCATCGAGCACGCCGGGTCGCTGGCCGATGCCGTCACCGACGCGGGGATCTCGGTCGTGCCGCTCCACAGCCGCCATGGGGGCTTCGACCTCAAGACGATCATGCGCCTGGCTCGCCTGCTCAGGCGATTCGATCCATCGGTTATCAACGTGCATGACTGCGCGAGCCTGCCGTACGTCGCGTTGGCCGGGTTGTTCTGTCCGAGGCGCCCGGTCGTCTTCACCGCCCACGGATTGCTTTACAACGGGTTCGAGAAGCGTCGCAACCGGTACACGCTGTCAGCCAAGCGGCTGGCCGGCATTACCGCCGTCTCGTCGGAGGTCGCCGACAGACATGCCGAGCATCTTCGCTGGCCTCACGGAATCGACATCGTACCCAACGGCGTGCCCGAGATCGTCCGTTCCGACACGATGAGACGGCAGATCAGAGCGGAGTTGGGCATCTCGGCCGACAGTACGGTCTTCCTTGCCGTCGGAAACGCCAGGCCCGAGAAGGGGTTCGAGGACTTGCTCGACGCCTCACACATGTTACGACGTGCGTTCGCCGGAAAGGAGTTCAACGTTCTTGTCGCCGGCGGCGTTCTGGACAAGGCCTACGGCGATGAGTTGCTCAAGATGCAGCAGAGACTGGAGTTGACGCACACGGTGCGATTCCTCGGCTTTCGGGATGACACCGAGTCGCTGTACTCCGCCGCGGACGCGTTCGTCCTGTCAAGCCGGAGCGAAGGGATGCCGATGGTCATCCTTGAGGCGATGATGGCTTGTCTGCCCATCGTCGCCACACGCGTTGGCGGTGTGCCGAAGGTCGTCTCGTCCGCGACCGGCCTGTTGTGTGACCCGGCAGAGCCGCGGCAGTTGTGCGATGCGATGGCTCGTCTGCTCGGCGACCGAGACCTCTGCCGGAACATGGGCCTGTGCGGACGCCACTACGCCATGGCGAATCACAGTGCCGAGGCAATGGCGTTACGCTACATAGCGACGTTCGAGCGGGTCATTGCCGCCGGCCCCCGCAGAAGCCGCAGGTGATGCGCGTGAACGTCCTGTCCTTCTCATACTGTTTCCCAAAACCGACCAATCCATCGTGGGGCGTTTTCGTCGCACAGAGGCTCGGCGCGATCGGCCGACTGGTCGACCTGAGGGCCGCTGCGCCCGTTCCCTGGTTCCCGGTGGTCACCCGCCTGAAAGATCGCCCGGGGCCCCTGCAGGACCGATGGGGTGACCTGACGGTGTATCGGCCGAGGTTCTTCTATCTGCCCGGCCTGCTCAAGACGCTCGACGGACGTCTCTATGCCCGGGGCTTGCAGCGATGGTTCAAGACCCTGTGTGACCGCTGGCGTCCGGACGTGCTCGACGCCCACTTCGTCTGGCCTGACGGGGTGGGGGTGGCACGATTGGCACGACAAAGGGGCATTCCCTACGTCATCACGCTTCGCGGGCAACTCTACCCGTGTGCAGATGACGGGCGGCGTGAGCAGTGTGTTGACGCCTTGCTCGGGGCCGCGGCGGTCATCAGCGTCTCGACGCCGATGGCTGATCTGGCCCGGGAACTGGGCGTGCCCGATGACCGGATTTCCGTGATTTCCAACGGCGTGGACACCGAAGCGTTTCAGCCGCGGGACAAGGCTGCCGCACGCCGCGAACTGGGCCTGCCCGCAGCCGGACGTCTTATCGTGACGGTAGCCCACCTGGGCCCCAGAAAAGGCAGCCGAGAGACAATTCAAGCCCTGGCCGACCTGCCCTCGGACGTTCGCCTGGTTCTGGTTGGAGGCGATGGGGAGGGGGCGAAGAACACCGAGGCGATACGTGACCTTGCGGCGAAGCTGGGGCTGGGCGATCGAGTGGTCCTGGCCGGGCGACAGCCCTACCGGAACGTGCCACTGTACTTCAACGCAGCGGACGTGAGCGTGCTGGCATCGTATCGTGAAGGGTGCCCGAACGTCGTCCTCGAGAGCCTTGCCAGCGGAACCCCCGTTGTGGCATCCAACGTCGGGGCCGTACCGGACCTGCTGTCGTCTCCGGGCGCCGGTCGCATCGTGCCGGCCAGGCAGGTCGAACCGCTGGCCAGGGCACTGACAGACGTGCTCGGCCAGGAGCACTCCGCCCGGGAGATCGCCACATCCGACTCGGTCGCATCCTGGGACACTGTCGCGAGGCGCGCATGCGGTGTCCTGGAGGCCGCCGCACAGCACAACTCCAGTGCCTGACCACATGCGTTACCCTACGCGTGCTCTGCCACGCCCATCTCGCGCAGAGTTTCGTAGAGCACGTGAGCGACCATGCCGAAGCTGTGGGCGCAGAGTTTGTCGGGGCCGTCCTCGAGGGTGTGCCAGAACCCGTTGTTCGGACCGTACTCGGCGTCGATCAGGTCCACCGCCGCGACCCCGGCGTCAACGAACGGGACATGATCGTCGCCAACGGCTTTGCCCGTCCGGTCCAGGAAACTCCGGGCATATCCGCACCGGTGAGCCACCTGCCATACGCGCTGACGCAACGGACCTGACGAGTTGGCCTCGCCGACAAGTTGCAGGCCACGTGCGCCGATCATGTCAACGTTGATCAGCGCGTCGATCCTGTCCAGCACGCCGTCGGCCTGCCAGGCGTGCACCTGGTGTCGGCTGCCGTAGGTCTGGTCGCTCAGGCTCCATTCGACCAGGGCCTCTTCGCCGTCGAACAGGGCCACCCAGACATCGTGAGCGAGTTCCATGCCATCCAACAGGCGGGCCATCTCCAGCAGCAGGGCGGCTGACGACCCGCCGTCATTGGCGCCGACGAACTGCTGCTGGTCACTGACGGCTCGCCCGAGGAGCCTCCGCAAGGTACGCCAGCACCGGACGGTGCGTCCGGTCGGCAGGACGACATCCGGGCGGATCGTATCATAGTGACCCGAGAGCACCGTCGTCCGGTCCTCCGATGTGCCGAACTTCGCCACAATGTTGCACATCTCTATCGGGCCGACCGGGGTCCGGGCAGTGAAGGGCTGACGGGCGACTTGGCAGTCCAGGTCCTCCAGAGCGGAGCAGATCATATCCCGGGCTTGCCCATGGGCATCGCAGCCGGGATGGCGGGGGCCCAGTTGACAGAGGCGTCTATTGAACTGCAACGCTCGGTCGCCCAGTGCCAGGAACCGCTCAGGAACCGGAGGCAGGAGGCGGGGCCGGATCTCGCGAAGGAGGTACCGGCCAAGATGCAGTGGGGCCGAGATCATGTGCCGGCCCCTCCCTGCCGTGCTCGGCGCACACCCCGGGCCAGGCGCTTGAGCCAAGGCGTGAGGATGAACTTGACCGCATAGTGCACGCGTGCCAGGAGTGTCTTGCGATAGAGGAATACCCATCCGATGTCTCGGGTTCTCGGCTTGCACTCAGCGTGGGCGGGCGTGAGGGGGCCGACGAAGTCGTACTCGTCGAGGTGCTGCTCAAAGCACCTGGCCAGCGAGTCCATCACCAGCAGTCGTCCGACGGAGAACTTGCGGTAATTCTCCGCATCGTACCCAATCTTGATGCTATGGAGCACGCGGTTGTACTCGATGGCATACTCAAAGGCCACGCGCGCCTGGCCGACGCGGAGGAACGCCAGACGCATCCACCCGCGTTCGGCGGCGAGTCGGGCGAGATCCGTGTAGAAGCCCACGAGGTCCTCCCTGCACGCGATGGCGCTTCCGTGGTCTCGCTTCCAACTGCGCCGTTCGATCTCAAAGGCTTCGGGCAGCGCCGCGGCCACGTCGTTCGGGGCGGTCAGGACCTCCAGGTGGACTTCGCCCTGCCTCTTGAGGCGATTCCTCTGATTGCGCAGGCGTTTGCGGACAGACTTGGCCAGTCTCTGCTCGTGTTGCGCCCACGTGCCTTCCGGGACGATGGAGGCCGACTCAAACGCATGCCATACCCCTGCCAGTCCTCCATTCTCGCGGACGTGCTTCAGCAGGTCTTCGTGCGGTCCGGCATCCAGCGGAACGTCGGTGATCATTACCGCATGCCATCCGTCCCGACGGCGCAGATACGCCCAGAGACCGGCCAACGCGTCCTGTCGGTCGCTGTCCAGCAGGAGGTGGGAGCGAAACGAGTGCGTGTTTGTGATCGACCGCAGGGCCTTGAGGCGGAAAGGCCCGAGTCGCAGGACGGTCTCCATCAGCGGCAGGGCCAGAAGCAGTCGTCCCTCAGTGCGGCCGACCAAAACGCACAGACGGCCGTCACCCGCGAAGTGGTTCCACCAGGTCATCAGCCACTCGTGACGGAGAAACGGAGTCTCGACGTCACTCCGTACCAGCAGGTCGTTCCATTCGTCTCGCAGGGCCGAGAACTCCTGGCTGGTCTTGATTTCCCTGACGTCGACGGTCATGTTCCCTCATCGCTGTCAGTCGCTGTCTCTCCGGCGGATTCGACGAGCGGCGGAGGATCGTCTATCCAGCGGCGTCGCGAGAAGAACCGCGTCCTTTCATATGCGGAGAATTGGTAGGTGAAGCCAACTTTCTCGATGACGTGCCTGGACGGTCCGTTGTCGGCCAATACGCCGACGAAGATCGTTTCGACGCCGCCCGTCCGCGCCGCGTCGTAGAGTTCCTGACGCAGAGACGCCTGGAGCATTCCGCGTCCTCTGACGTCGGGGAACGTATACGAATCGGTCAGGTACGCCGACCCGGCAGGGAAGTGGATCTCCTGGTGGACCTCGGTGGCGAACACAGTTTCGGGATCCTCCTCGACCCATCCGTAGTGGAGCAGGCGGCCGTTCTCGGCGTATGTGTAGACGTGTTGCCCGCTCTCCAGCCTCCTCAGGGACCGATCCAGGAAGGCCTTCTTCGTCTGCCAGCCTTCGGCAGGCTGGTACATGAGCAGATGGGATATCTCATCTCGGGCCATCATGCCCGGGCTCTCGATCTTCCGGGCTTCGGCGGCCGCGTAGGCGTAGATGCGATACTCCGCATCGTGCCAGATCCTGCGGCGCACGTTCCCGGCCAGGACCGTCGGGACACGCCGGAGTTTCGTCCGCCGGAGCCTCTGGAAGGCGGCTTTGGCTTTCTTGGGTTGGATTCCGACCGACTTGAGCATCACACGCGCCACCGACTCGGCACGGCGAATCATGGTGTCCCGCAACTTGCTCCTGCGGCTGCTGAAGATGGTCAACAGGTGTGTCCGGTCATGATCGTTGGCGAAGCGTTCCTTGTACGGGTCGCCGCCGGGCGTCAGATCGAACGTGTCGTGACCCTCCTCGGTGAGCATCCGGGCGAGCATCAGCGTGTGCAGTTTCCCGGGGGAGTGCCTCGCCAGCCGCGGAGCGTGAGTCACCGTGCCGAGATGGACCTCGCCGTGTCCGGCAAGTCCGATATGGGCCGCGGCCAGCAGGTCCCCAACGGTCAGCGCCGTCACGTGCAGAAGGTCTTCCGGACCGAGGAGTTCCAGCAGCAACTGCCTCTTGAGGGGGTCTCGTCTGAAGGGCAGCGCGTCATGCACCGCGCCATGACGAAGGTCGCACAGGTCGACGACCGCATCGAGCACCGGCTCGAACTGTGATGGCTCCGTGATGCGCTCGAATCGCACGTCCCCAAGCCGCTTGAGACGATTGAGGCGGCTCTTGTTGCTCTTCTTCCGCAGCGGGTCGGCCCGCTCCGTCCGCTGGGCGAGGTCCATAATCGGTCGCGGCCAGACCTCCAGCCTGTGGGGCACTACGGCCCGGCCGTCGGGGTTAAGCCACTCCAGAGGCGTTTGCGGCGGGATGTACCTGAATGTCAGGTCCGCGCCGGGGACTTCGCGCTGGACGGCTGCGACGGCCTCCGGCGGGAAGGACGCATTCGCTTGCGGCAGGGCCAGCCATACGTCGTACTCGGCGTCTCGCCCGCCGGCACAGATGAGGTCTCCGGTATCCCTGGACACCGCCAGCGCGAGCAGTCCGGCAAGGCGTCCATCGCCCAGGTGTTTGATAATCAGGATAGGACGGTACTTCTCTCGGTATACGCGATACCACGTGGCGGTAAAGAGGCGGTTCTGGAAGGCCGTAGCCCACGGGCAGGCGCGGTGGAGTGTGTCCCATGCACGACTGAACGCCTCGTCGCCCAGGGCGTCGAATACCGCAGTGCCCGCCAGTGCCTCGACACTCATGCGCTGACCCTCCATCCCCGCAGGAGCGCTTTGAACCCGAGGTCGCTGAACTGGTGATTCACGCCCTGGCGACGGATATCCAAGATATCGAAGTTCGGCCGGTTCGTGCCCCCGTAGGCCGAGAAGCACGCCTCGATGCCACACTCGCCAAGGGCCTCACGCACGTCGTCGGTAATGTCCTCAGGCCTGCCGTGCGGATAGGAAAACCATCGTGCCGAGTCGGCCTGTCCTGTTTCTCGCCGAATGTCAGCCGACGCCGTAGTGATCTCATCGACCGCCTGCTCGAAACTGATATCGCCCATGTTCGAGTGGCTTACTCCGTGATTGGCAAACGCGAACCCCCACTCGGCCATCTCCCGAACCTGGTCCCAATCCAGGGCGGCAACGCGTCGTGCGAGCCTCTTGATGTCATGGGGGAATGCCTTGTCCGTACCCACAATCCCCGTCGAGATGAAGAAGGTGCAGGGAAGACTCGCCTGCCGCAGAATCTCCGCGGCACGGTAGTTGTCCTCGTATCCGTCATCGAAGGTGATAACGACGGCTGTCCGCCGCCGGGGACGGCCCCGCCGGGAGAGGAAAGACGCCATGTCCTGCACATCCCAACCGCGTCTCAGGATGCGAGCCTGTCGTCGGAACTGCTCCAGGCCGACCGTGACGGCGTCCCTGAATTCGTCGCTGACCCGGTGATAGTTGAGTATCACGGTGTGCGATCGCCCGCAAAGCGAGCGCAGAGCATCCCGCAACGGTGCCCAAAGGTACACGTAGAGCAGCAGCACGGTGCCTTTGATCCAGCCATCTTGAGGCCGGTCGTGTTTATCACGGTCTTCTTGCACGGCGAATGTCCGAACAGTCCCACACGGTTCCAGCGCCCGTCCGCGCCCGGTCGAAGCACACACCGACCGCGACGTCCCTCTAGCGCCTGGGCGGCTGGAGGTTACAGGAATACATATCGTCCATTCGCGCCCATGACTGTTCAGAAGTTGGCGGCCGGCGAACTACTCAAATCGGGCATTCTAAGTGTTCGAAAAAGCTCAAGGTACACCTGCGAGCGGCCTTGCCGAGGCGGCGGGGCCGTCGTGCGGAAGGAGAGACGGCATGAACGTCATCAGGCCCCCGAAGCCATCGGTGGTCGAGAACCGTCCCAAGTCCCGCCGGGTGCTCGCGTTGTGCGGCGATCCACGCAACCCGAGCCCTTCCAAGTGCCGAGATGCCCACGGGAGAAGGGCCGTCAAGCCTAGAAGTCCCATTTGAAAGTGCGCCGACATCCGTCGACGACGGCCCACCAGGATCCATCTGAAGCTTGCATTGCGTCCATGTGGTGCATGGCTTTGCTGTTCCATCTGAACTTGCCGGCTGCGAGCACCGGGTTGTAGTCGCTGATGACCTCCTCGTAGTCCTCGGTGGTCAGCTTCGTAATCTGCAGCACGTTGACCTTCGAGCCGTATGTGGGGTAACAGTCCTGTGCCAGACGGAACAGCTTGCGATCGACTACGAGCACGCGGCCTGCCGGCCTGGCGATGTTGGGGTTGCCGGTGACAACCGGGCTCTTGGGGTGTTCAGTCCAGGGCCCCACGATGTTCTCGGCGTGGTAGAGCACTGTCGTATCGTTGTTTCTCTCGGACTTCACAGCACCGATCAGCCACCAGTGCCCTTCGTACCTGAACACCGTGGCGTCGGCAACGACACGATCAACAATCACGTCAACTCGCTGCCATTCGGTCGGGAAGTTCTTAGCCCTATACAGGACAACCGGACCCGAACCCGAGGACGGGAGCATGTAGTAATCGCCATCCGACTTAAGCACGTGGGGGTAGGCCAGATGGTGTGGCTCGTCGAGCACAATCTGGACGTATCTCCAGTTGAGGCCATCCGAACTCGTGGCCAGGCCGATGTCGCCATGCCGGGTGTCCGTATTGAGAACCTCGAAGAAGAGATACCAACCGGAGTCCTCTCTCAGAAAGAACGGGTCCGCTACGAACAGACACGGCACGTCAGTCACATCCTCAGCCGTGAGAATGGGATTCGTTACCGACTCGGCTGGATTCATGGAGAATGGGGAATCTCCCTGATAGAGGGCTATTGACCATATGCCCTCGGTCTTAACGAAAGGGATCTTCCGGTTGATGATAGAAACCGCACCCAAGATGCACGCGCCGGCAACAATCACGCCGACGACCACAAGCACACACTTCCGTTCCTTGCTCATCGTCTTCTCACTGACCGGTCGGCGGTCTAAGCTGCCCGCATCGATTGCCCGTTTACTTGTCCAATCATTGGGGCAGTATACCCCTTCGGTGCGCGACGTGCCAAGCAAAGAGGCCAGATGTGACGTGCACGGCTCGCCGGGACCGGATGTCCTCAAGTCTGCGGGATATGTGGTCGAAGATGGCGATGATGCCGGGACTTGCCTTGGGACGCCCGATGTCCGCGGACCTGACCACAAGCAGGAGATGTGCGCGTGATAGTGCTTAAAGAGCCGAAGGAATCGGCGTTCGCCGGTGTTCCCGGGGAGCATCGAGTTCTGGCGCTGTGCGGGGACACGCAGGTGGGGCTGTGGATGGTCAGATCCCTGGCCCGCGGCGGACTGAAGGTCCTTGCCGTCTGCGCCTCGGCGAAGGGACAATCCGCACACAGCCGGTACGCCGCCGGCGCCTGGATGCCCGATACCACCGGGATCGACGCGTTCGTCGACGACGTTGAGGCCTTGGCTCGGGAACTGGATGTCGGGTCGATCATGGCAATCTCCGAGACGTACCATAATGCGCTGATCGCCGCTCGCGACCGATTCGAGCCGGACATCCATCTGTTCTCGCCCTCGCGGGACTGCTTCGACAAGGCCACCGACAAGGACTACATGCAGCGCCTGTGTGTTGAACTGGGCGTCCCGGTAGCGAAGGGAACCACCCTCGACGCGCTGATCGCTTCGGGAGGCGAGGAGTTGGCCTTCCCGTTGGTCCTGCGGACCAGTCGCCTGAACGATGCAACCGCGTCGGGCACGGCGCCGTGGAAGGCCGCCTATGCAGAGGACCTCGACCAGCTCAGGAGTCTCCACGAGTCCGTACACGAATTGGCCGACAACGTTGTCGTTCAGGAGTATCACCCGGGCGTGGAGGATCACGTGCAGGTGCTTATGCACGACGGCGAGGCGTTCATGGTGGGCGACTACATCGGTGAGCACCACATGCCGCTGGCTGGCGGGGTCACCGTCCAACGCGTCTCGTGCAGGCACGAGGGGCTGATCAACGACGCGGTCAAGCTGCTCAAGGCCATCGGGTGGCAGGGCATTGCGGGCGTGCAGTTCCACTACGACCCCAAGACCGACAAGTACATCTTCCTCGAGATCAACCCGCGGTTCATCGGCGGCCTGCCCACGGTGATCATGGCTGGCTTCGAGGCCCCGTTCCTGCTCTGGCAGAGCCACTTCGAGCCGGACAAGATGCGCAAGACACGATATCGCCTGGGCGTTCGCACGCGGATTCTCGGCGGAGATGCAAACTGGATGTTCGGCATGATGCGGGGCGACCAGTTGCCTCCAGGCCAGAAGCGGCTGGGCAAGTTGTCGACGATAGCGAGGTTCCTGTGGAATTGCGGCCCGTGGACGAAGGACGATTCGTTCATGTGGCGCGATCCGAAGCCGTTCTGGGTGGACTTCCGGCAGATGCTCCGCAAGCTCGGGGCCAAGTCATTTGACATCATCGGCAATCCGGAGAGCCAGGACAGCCGTCAATGACCCCAGGGCTCTATATCACCTTTGACGTTGAGTGTTCGATGGGGGGGGCTTGGCAGAACCCGGCGGCGCGTCCCGTCCCCCCGTCGCGCGGCATGATGGGGCAGTACGGTGACCGCAGTCTGGGCGTGCCCCTCATCACGGAGATACTCGAGGACAACGGCTTGACCGCGACGTTCTTCCTCGAACCGTTCAACGATGAACTGGGCCACCCGGGCCAGACTGCCCCCGTCTGCGAGTTCCTGCTCGACCACGGTCAAGACATCCAGTTGCACATTCACCCGAATCACAAGCACTACGGGCTGCACGTCGCGGGCAAGTCTTACACACGAACCGACGATATCGCCGACCTGCCGCCCGACGCCCAGCGCGAAATGCTCGCCGAGGGCGCCCAGAGGCTCCAAGGCTACACGGGCATCGCCCCGGTCGCTTTCCGGGCGGGCAACATGGGTGCGTCGGAAGAGACGCTGGCCCAACTGGCGGCTGTCGGGATCACGCTGGACAGCAGCTACACATCCTGTTTCGCGGGGGGCCAATGCAAGTTCGCCGAGCGCGAGGCGTTTAACGGCTCGAAATGGTACGGCGACGTGCTCGAACTGGCATTGTCGTCCTACATCCAGCCGCGCTGGCCCGGGCTGCACCGCGCCAAACCGCTGGACCTGATGGGCATCTCGTTCGAGGAATGCCGCGACGGCATCCGGCGCGTCCTCGCCGGCGGCGTCGATGCGGTCATGATCCTGCACAGTTTCAGCCTGTTCAAGGTCCGCAACCACCAGTACGACGGCGGGAAACTCAACCGTGTCGTCGCGCGGCGGTTCCGCCGACTGTGCAGTTGGCTGGCCGACCAGGGCGACGACGTGCCCGTTCGCACGTTTGCGCAACTGGCGACCGCCGTCGCGGATGGCCGATATGAAGCAAAGACTGCGGCGCCCTGTCAGATGGGCAGGCCGCTTCGTGCGCTGACGAGAAAGCTGGTTCAGGCCGTCAACAACGCCTACTGGGTCTGATAATGAGACCCACGCAGAGAGACCCGTATGCTGCCGATCATTGCCAGGACACTCTTCCGCATCCAGGAGCGATTGCTCGGGCGCAAGAGCTTTGCGTATCTTGCTGAGCTTCTTGAAAGCGAACGCTGGCCCCGCGAGCGGCTGGCCGCGCTGCGCCTGGAGCGCTTCAAGCACATCGTAGCGACGGCCTACGCCCACACGCCGTATTGGCACGAGGTCATGGACGCCGGCGGCATCGCGCCGGACAGCATCGAGTCGCTGGACGACGTGCGGCGTTTTCCCTTTCTCGTTAAGGACACCTTGCGACATCGCCGCGAGGAGATGGTCTGGCGCGACGAGGGTCCCCGCGTGGCGCTGGTCCGCACGAGCGGGTCGACCAATGAGGCGCTGCAGTTCTATACCAGTTCCACGCGCGAGGCGCAGATCAACGCCGCTCGCATGCGAGGCCATGAGTGGGTCGGGATTCGGCGGGGCGATCGCGAGATGTACTACTGGGGCTCGCCGGTCGAACTGGATACACAGGGCAAGATCAAGCGTTTCCGGGACTGGCTGGTCAACGATGGGCTGACCAACGGGTTCGAGATCACGCCCGAGCGGGTCAAGCGATACGTCGAGCAGTGGAAGGCATGGCAACCGAAGTGCATTTTCGGCTATCCGAGTACGTTCGCGCTGACGGTGACGATGGCCGCCCAGCAGGGGATAGACCTCGGCGAGTTGAAGCGCCGTGGGCTGAAGGCCATCGTCACGACCTCCGAAGTGCTCACGGACGTGGATCGCAAGCTGACGGCCGACGCCTTCGGCGTGCCTGTCTACGACTCCTACGGTTTGCGCGAGGCCGGGCTCATCGGCCACGAGTGTGCCTACGGCACGATGCACTGCATGGACGAGCACGTGATCCTCGAGACGATCAACCCCCAGACGCTCGAACCCACCGACGGCGAGGGCGAACTGGTGGTGACGAACATCATGGGCCCGGCCATGCCGGTGATCCGCTACAGGACCGGTGATGTGGTGACGCTGTCGGACGAGCCGTGTCTCTGCGGACGGACGCTGTCGAGCATCAAGATCAGCGGCGGACGGATTGCGGACTTCATACTGACCGACAAGGGCAAGTGGGTGGTGGGTTACTCCTTCATCTACATCTGTCGCTCGGTCAAGGGCATCGTCAAATTCCAGGTGCAGCAGGACCGTGTCGGGGAGATACGCATCCTGCTGGTTACCGATGAGGATTTCCCCGCCGACGGGATCGCTCAAGTGACCGCTGCGGCCCGAGCGCGGCTGGACAGCACCGACGAGATCATCGTCGACCTGGTGGACGAGATCGCCCCGGCCCCGTCGGGCAAGTACCGTCCGGTCATCAGTACGGTCTACGATCAGATGGTCAAGGGCGAACGCACACCGCCCACGTAGTGCCTGCCTCGCGAGGCGGCAGGGCACGCCTACGAGCGGTAGAGCATGCGGTGTTTCTCGGCCAGTCGCCGCCTCTCCCGTCTCCACCGACGCAACCGCAGTCGCCAACCGATCGCCGGAGGCCGGTGAACACATTGGCCCGTACCGGTCGCCGCAGGCCACGTCAGCGGGGGGCGTCGCTCGATTGCAGCCAGCGGTGTATTGCCCGTCTGGGGGCGAATCAGCCCCCACGTGCCGTCAGGACAATGGACGGCAAGGTGGGGCGGGTCGGCTTGACTTTCGACTGCCGCGGCGGGGCGGCAGACCAGCAGTTCGGCTTGTCGATCGTAGAAGCAGTCCGCCTTGAATGCTCCGCGCCGGACCCACCAGTCGGCCAACTGGCTCATCTGACCGCTCCAGACGTCCGGCAAGGACAGGGCATGGTGGCAGATGTGGCGCACAAGATCCCCCTGGCTGCCGAGACGCCCGGGGACGTCCGGGTGTCCGTACAGGCAGATCGGGTCGGCCGCAGCATGCTTGGCGGCGACCAGACGGTCAAAGAACTCACGCACCCTCGGATCATCGAGTCCCATGCCGAACTTCGGCATGAAGTCTCCGACGCAATGGAAGGGGATCTCGAGCACTCGGCTGACACCTCGCCGAACGACGGGGAAGAAGGGCAGGTCGTCGTGGGCCAGACCGAAGCAACTGGCGTACGCGTAGCCCGTCTCCTCCATGACACGATGGAAACTCGGATGCCAGAACCACGCGGGCGCAACGGCGCCTCGCACCGATGCACCGGCCGTTTCGAGCAGTCGTTGGGCCCGTTCGAGGTTGCGTTGGTTTCTTGGCCCGTCGGGAAAGACGAAATGCGTGAACGTGTGGTTGCACAGTTCGATGCCCATCGAGACGATGCGCGACAGGAGGTCGATCTTGTCCTGGTAGGCGCCTGCGAAACACGACAAGGTGGTGTTCCCGGCGAACGGTTCAACCGCGGCGAGGAACGCGGCCATTTCATCGGTCGAACCGGCGTCCATATCGCCTCTCAGCAGGAAGGCGGTGCGGCATGTCCCCGGCCAGTACCACGTGTGGACCAGGGGCAGGTTGCGATCATGGAATGCTCGTCGCATGACGCTGCGAACCACTCGCCGCAGGTTGCCTCTGGCCAGGCAGACGTGGCGATGACGGACTTCAGGTCCGCCGGGCGCCATGAGAACCACGTTGTCGCCGACGCGATGGTCGGGCCAGACGGCATCGAGCGAGAGGCCCAGCCTGTAGCACGTGCCCTCGCCCAGCGAACCGATGTCGACCGTGGTCGCATCAGGTGAGCCGTCGGCCAGGCCGGCAAAGGTCCGCGCGTGATAGGGCAAGACCCATCGCTCAGGCGGATCGGTGCAGGGCAGGTCCGTGGTTTCGAGGACCATTCCCGCGCCCTGCCGGCCCCATTGAAGGCAGCGCTGACGTACGGCCCGCGGTGCGTCGTCGGGCAGGACGACCACGCTGGGAACCGTATTGCTACAGTCGGCCGGCGACTTCCACGCAATCCCCTCGCTGTCCAGGAGAGACTCCCAGCTTGGCGAGGCCGAAGCGAGGGTCACGGAACAGGGCAGACCGCTGGGTTGGGCGGGATCCATCTGGCACCTCTGAAACATGCTGCGGCGCGGGACGCGTGGTGCGGCCGAGCCCGGTCCGTCCCGAAGCCGTCGTCCGCTCCATCAATACGCTTATCGTCACAACAGTGGCAGAAAGTTTGCACGGTGGGGAAGGAAATCGACCGATAGTAGCAGAAGGGTCGTTGCGGGACCACGGGAACCTCTGCGCCGACCTGTAATGACGGTGTGTGGAAGGGATTCGGCAGTGAGCGCAATAGGACAGGCCATCCTGGCGGGAATTGACCGCGTCAAGACGGCAGCCAGGTGGCGGCTGGCTCGACTGTGGCGTACCGAACACTGGCTTGCATTCCATCAGGATGTTTCCGAATACGACCCACCGACCGACGCTGTGGCGGGGGTGACGTTTCGCCCCGCGGATGCTGCGGAGTTGGACTCGCTGGCCGATCGGGCCAAGCACATGGGTCCCAACGCACGCGCCATCCTGGCCCAACAGTTCGTCTGTCCCGACGACATCACGCTGATTGGTATTGATATCGAAACAGGCAGACTGGTGTTTCACACGTGGCTGTCGTATGAAGATGTCGGGCTGGAACTGCTCGGAGACTGGCTCCGCCGTCCGGCGGTCAGTCTTCGACGGGCATGGGTCGACCCACTGCGACGAGGCAAAGGGATTGCCACAATCGCCTTCAGGAGGCTCCTGGCAACAGCGGCCGCTGACGGGATCAGTGAAGTCTGGTCATTTGTACGCCCCGCGAACACGCCGTCGTTGCGGCTCCACGATAGACTCGGATTCGACAGGCCCGTGCGGATTTGTCTCAAGGCCCGGTTGGGTCGGAAGCATCTGATCGCGAACTGCCAGGGGCACCCGGAGACGCATCGCCTCCGCGTTGGACCGGATTTCCGGACACTCTGATCGGGTCTTCTGAGCGTGTTGACGATCGCGAGTAGACGATGAATGAACGGCATGTCACAATGATGGTCGCGCACACCGCGGATACGTACCGCGCGGTGACGGGACGGCCCCCGACGTCACTTGTGCGAGCCCAGGAGAACCGGAACCGTGAGCATCAAGACACTGACGTGTGACCACCAGGTCGATCCGGCCGTGTGGGATGAACGGGCCGCCGCGCTGGGGGGAGGCTTCTATCATTGTCATGCCGCCACCACCTATGTTGCCCGAATCCTCGGAGCCGAGCCCCTTTTTATCTGTGCGATGGACGACAAGGGGCAGTGCGTTGGGGTCGCTGCGGGGGTAGTGGCTTCGCGACGGGTCTGGCCCTTCTCACGCTATTGTCGCAGGGCATCCTTCGAGGCAACACCGGTAGCGGGAGGGAACGCCGAGTTGGAGTGCGAGTTTCTCAGGGTCATCGCAGAGGAACTGTGCCGACTCGGGATCTTCCGCATGGAGTTCTCGTCGTACCATTCACCCAACAGCAATCGACTCCTGGTGGGAGGGGGCTATGCTTTGACACCAAGGCGCGAGTACGACATTGATCTGACCCGCCCTCTGGACGAACTGTTTGGGGCGTTTTCGTCTTCCAGACGAAACAAAGTACGCCGTGCCGAGAAGGCAGGCGTTATCACGAAGGAGGTCAACACAACACAGGCCTTGGACCTCGTGCGACGACTTCACGATATGTCCATGGAGCGGCGGGGAATACCCACAACTCCGCTGAAAGACTCAGTGGTTTCGGCCCGTCACGAACTGTTGTCCAGCGGACGCATTCATGTTCTGGTCTCCTATTGCCAAGGCAAACCGGAAGGGGCAAAGACAGTGGGGCTCTTCAATGGCCGTGCATATGGGATCGAAAGCGGATCGACGGACCAAGGCAATCGATGCAGTTGCCCCGTGCACCTGACGTGGACGTCCATGCGGATATTCAAGGACAAGGGCGCCAGTCGAATGAGTCTGGGGGGGGCCAAGGATCACGAAACGGGGCTGCAGGACTTCAAGAAGGCGTTTGGCGGGACCGAAACCCCCCAGCCGGCAGGATACAAGACGATCTCACGTTTCGGTGCCCGTCTGGACGGCCTGCTCTTGCGTCTGCGTGGGCGCAGGGGCAAGGCGTAGCGCTGCTGGGGTGGTGGCTGCACAGGACACGCAGGTTCATGCGGCCGGTCTCCTATCCGGCCTTGTCCGCGCGAAAAAACCCCTGGAAGACCTTGCGTATGTGACGCCAGCGAATCTTCCGGAATTCGGACCACTTCAGGCGCGCCAGAATGGGCTTGAGTGTCTTGACACGCAGGCGTTCGCGCCGATAGCGCTTGAGCGTGACTCCACGGGCCAGACAACGATTGACCCGGGCGATGCGTCTGGCGCCAAAGGGCGATCGGTCCACTCTGACACCTGTGCCGTCATCGTATGTGGGGACCTGGTCGATGACCTCGACGGAGTCCCTGGTCATCTCAACACGCAGGATACAGCCGGTCTGCTCCGTGCGATTCCACGTCAGTACGTCGCCGTCGGTCCAATACACAGTGCTGGCCAGGAAGTTGCCCAGGGAGTAGACGATCGGTGCGCCGCGGTAGATTTCGAGGCCCTGCAGAACGTGCGGGTGGTGCCCGAGAACCATCGACGCGCCGGCATCGACCATCGCGTGGGCCTGTTCAATCTGGACCGGGCTGGGCACGTCGAACCGCTCTTCGCCCCAGTGGGGCGAGACGATAACGTGGTCGACCTGCGTGGCGAGGTCGGCAATCCGGGTTTGCAGGCGGTTGATCTCGAGCGGAGCCACGCCGCAGTGCTGATCGTCGGCGTAGTGGGAGGCTCCCGCGAGGTCGTCAACAACACCGAGGAAGGCGATGCGCAGTCCGGCGGCCTCGGCGAACGCCGGGGCCGACGCGTCAGCGAGGTCACGCCCGGCGCCGAAACAGGCGACGCCGGCCTCCCGGACAAACCGGCGGGTGGTCTCGAAGCCGGGCTGGAGGCAGTCGAACGCGTGGTTGTTGGCCAGCGTGACGTGGGTGAAGCCCGCCCGGACGACGGCGGTCACCAAGTCGGGGCTCGTCACGACGCGCGGTTCGGTGGGCACGGTTGCCCCGTCGCCCGCGAGTGTCGCCTCAAGGTTCCCAAACACCACGTCGAAGCCGTCGAACACGTCGGTGATGCCCTCGAAGAGTCCCCGGGCCGCACGGTCGGGCACGCGCCGGCAGGGATCGCATGGCAGAAGCAGATCGCCCACCGCGGCCAGCCGGAGTCGCGGCGAACCGGGATCTGTTGTTTCGTGCGTCACGGTCTATCTCCCGTCGGGGCGGCGCGGGCCGCCGTGCCGCTATTATGCGCCGCCGGACGGTGAAGTCCATCCACCAGTCCGTGCAATGCGTTTTGCTGTTACGGTTCACGAGGCAAGATGACGAATAAAGGGATGATGTTGGCCGGGGACTGTGTGTCTCCGTCGGTCGCGATCACGTGTCGGCTCGATGCCGGCTGAGGATGCCATGGCAGGCCATTGCGAGATTACCGTTACCAGCGAGAGCCCCTCGTGGGATGACTACCTGGGACATCAAGACGACGCAGCGATCTATCACGATCCTCGCTGGGGCGCGATCATGGCCCGCGCGTACGGCAACAGGCCGTACTACCTGACGGCGGCGATGGACGGGCGGATCGTCGGCACGCTCGCGCTGGTGCTGCAGAAGAGCATGCTGTTCGGCACGCATTTGTGCAGCATGCCGTATTTCGACGCGGCGGGGATTCTTGCCGATAGTCCCGACGTCTGCGACGCCCTGATCGGGAGGGCCGAGTCGCTGCTCGAAACATCCCGTGCCGCGTGGGTCGAACTACGGCAGGTGGCGCCTGTGGGGCAGTCACTACCGACCCGGACCGATAAGGTCACGCTCCTGCTCGACCTGCCGGCCGACCCAGACGCACTCTGGACGGGCCTGAAGGCCAAGGTCCGCAACCAGATTCGCAAGGCCAGGTCCGCGGAATTGACCGCTCTGAAGGGCGGGGGAGAACTGCTCGACGATTTCTATGCAGTCTACAGCAGGACCATGCGCGATTTGGGCAGCCCCTCGCACAGCAAGAGGTTCTTTGCGGAGATCCTGGACTGCTTTGGCGATGCCGTCAGGGCCTTCGTGGT
This sequence comes from uncultured Planctomycetaceae bacterium, assembly GCA_964625865.1. Taxonomy (GTDB): domain Bacteria; phylum Planctomycetota; class Phycisphaerae; order SM23-33; family SM23-33; genus CAZVEV01. The sequence continues at coordinate 40,425 of CAZVEV010000014.1, forward strand.
CCACGCGGACAACTGTCCGGTCGCGGCGTCGTTAACGCTGACGGACGCCCGTGCTTCCCGCGTGCCCTGGGCCGGAAGCGATTGGCGGAAGAGGGAACTCAACGCCAACATGCTGCTGTACTGGCAGATGCTGGAAGACGCCTGCGAGAGACATGCCGGCACGTTTGACTTCGGTCGCAGCACGCGCGATGCAGGAACGTACCGATTCAAGAAGCAGTGGGGGGCCCGGGAAGTCCAGTTGCACTGGCACTATCTCCTGTCCCCCGGTCACGACATGCCGGGACTCCGACCGGACAGTCCGAAATACCGATTCATGGTCGCCTGCTGGAAGAAACTGCCTCTCTGGCTGGCCAGGGCGTTGGGACCCCGGATAATCAGCACGTTGTCGTGAGCGGAAGGACCGGAGCGGACGCCGGCTTCTCGTCAGTGAAGGTCGTCGCATGAGATCATGCGTGTGTATCGTGGGTGCGTTGCTGGTTGGCGCATCGGCCGGCATGTCAGCCGGGACCGCCGCGACCGTGCTGGTACGTGTCAGCGATCAGGCAGGCCTGACCGCCGCACTCAAGACCGTTCGGCCCGGTACGGTCATCGAGATCGCGCCCGGGACCTATCGCCGGATCGCCCTGCGGGACGTCTCGGGAACGGCCGACTCGCCGATTGTGATCAGGGGCGCCAATCCCGAGCGGCCGCCTGCGCTGACCGGAACCGGGACGAGTGTCACGCTGACCGGCTGTGCCTACGTCAAACTCGAGGGGCTCAGGATTGCAGGATTCAAAGAACGCGGCATCAGGATCGACGATGGGCGTCCCCGCGACACGCGGTCACACCACATCGTCCTGGATCACCTGGCGATCACCGCAGCGGGCAGCGAGCCGAATCACGATGCACTGGAACTGGCGGGGGTGGATCACTTCGTCGTTCGACACTGTCGATTCGACGGCTGGGACGGCGCGGCGATCGACGTCGTCGGGTGCCATAGCGGCCTGATCGAGGACTGCCGCTTCTTCGGGCGAGCCGACCGCAGGCAGCGCAGGGGAATCCAGGTTCGGGGCGGCTCGTCGAGCGTCCTGGTCCAGACGAGCTTCTTTCACAATGCAGGGCGGCGCGTCGTGAGCATCGGCGGGGCGTCGCGCCCAGTGGACTTCCGCCCGCCGGATGCGACCTGCGAAGCGACGGATATCACGGTGGCGGGCAACCGGTTCGTCGGGGGCGAGGCCCATGTGGCATGGGTTACCGCCCGCGGAGGGCACGTTCATCACAACATCTTCTACATGCCCGACAAATGGGTCGGCCGGATCCTTCAGGAAACGAACAACGCCCGTTTTCCGCCGTGTCACGGGGGAGTGTTCGAGTACAACATGGCGGTCATCGGGCGGCGAGCGGGGGTCCGGGTCATGGTGAACCAGGGGAGGGGAATCGACTCGGCGCGGTTCGCATTCCGGGGCAATGCGTGGTTGCGCCTGGACACCGAGGATCGTCCCGTCCTGCCGACGGCCGAGGTCGACGGGGTGTACCAGATTGATCCCAAGTTGGCGGATAGGGGCACGCCCGAGATGCGGATCATGTCGAATGAAGCCGGCTTGGCGCACGTCGGTCCGCGGAGCTACACGCCGTGGCGCCTCGGGGAGGACTTCCAGGACGTGACACCACCGCGGGCGCCAATCGCCGATGGCGGGACGGGCGAGACCGAAAGGGCAGGCCTCTACGTTGCGGCGGTCCTGGGCGCCGTGGTCCTGGGGCTGGTGGCCGTGTGGTTCATGCGTCGTCGGAGACCGCGGCTTGGCTGGGGGACGCGTGTCCAAACCATCCGCCGAGCGCCCCGCCAAGTGCGAAACAGAACACGTCGGTAGCTGAAGGCACACGCCCGGGCAGGAGGAACTGGCACAGTTCCAGGATCAGACCCAGTGTGCCGGTGGCGCAGCCTGCCAGCGCGGCCTGCCCGAAGCGCCCGAGGCGAGGCAGCGGTCGGAACCGGAGCGTCACGAGATACGCCAGCCCGCCGGTTAGCAGCAGTGTCCTGGCGAACAGTCGTACGTCTTCTATCCTCGCCCCCATCGCGTAGTGATACAGGGGCAGCCATCCGGGGCCGGAGGGCATCTGGGCTTCGATGGCCTCAGTGTCCCAGACAAAGGTAAACGGCTGAAGGCCAATGTAGAGAATGGTAACGCAGGTCACGATCAAGGCCGCGATCAAGCGGCCGCGTCGGCTGATGTGCGAGGCGGCAGCCAGTCCGGCAAGCAGGCCCAGAAGGCCGCCGCACGTGGCGACCAGGACGTTGGCGATATTCGCCGTTCTCGAGACGATGAGCGGTTTGCATGCTTCGGTGACCATCGCGAACCAGACCGCCAGCGCCGCCCCGCCGAGCCATCGTCTCCATCCGCGCCAACCGCACGCGGCGCCGAGCACGATCGCAAAGACTGCGTAGAGGCCGGCCCGTGCGACGATCCAGTGATGCCACGGATGAAGGGCCAGCCCGGCCCGTACATCCGTGAAATGCGACCGGGCCAGGTTGCTTTCGACCCTGGCCAGGTCCAGGGCGGGAATCAGCGGCGACAGGGCGCCGATGGCAAGAAACACGGCCATCACCGTGGCCACCAGCACCATCGGTCGCTTGGCGCGTTGGCGCCGATACCATCTGACCAGGCCGAGCCACACCTGCGGACCGAACAGGCCGGCTCCAATCGCTCCGAGGACTCCGCCGGCGGTATTCAGCAGGACGTCGAGAATGCTGGCCGTTCGTGCAGCGGAGAACAACTGCCCCCCTTCCGCCATCACGCTGATGGACATGGCTATCACGACGCTCCCGACCGGTGCGAACCAGTTGGGCACGAACTCGGTAAGGCGCCATCGCGTCACGATCAGCCCCGTCAGCGGAATGTAGAGCAGTACGTTGGTGATCACATCCAACCTGCTGACGCGCGCCCGAAGGGCGAACGGCCAATAGTACCACGCCCGCTCGAGACGTTGGCTGACCTGCTCGCCATCAGCGGTCAGATCGAAGGGCATGAGGCTGGCGTAGAGCAGCAGAACCGCATAGACGATGCACAGGACCGTGAGCAGACGGAGTTTCATGCCGCTGGCAGGGGCGTCTATGGGAGAAGTCATCATCGCCGAACCATCATACCATCGCCCCGGGGGAGTGGACAGCATCGTCGCCCGTGTTCAGGGCACCTTCCGCCTTCGGTCGTGGCCGTCCCACTGTTCCGCGGCGGTCGGGGGGGACGTACGGAAGGTCGCGGCCGTCTGGCGCACCTCGGCAGCACAGAGATCCAGGGCCTCGCGTTCTTCCCTTGTCAGGCCGATGTCCAGGATTCCGGTGACGTCATCCAGGCCGACGCTGGCCGGAAGGGCAAGACATGTGTCGTGCAAACCGTATTCACCGTCGCACACAACCGACAGCGGGAAGACCGCCCGCGTGTCGCGAACGAACGATTCGACGATCTCGGCCACACACTGCGAGGCCGCGTAGTAACTGCCCCGCGTCTTCAGGCGGGCGACGATGTCGGCCCCGGCCTGACGCGTGTCACGGACGACGCGGGCGATCTGTTCAGAATCCAGGACGTGATCGACTCCGGCGCCGCCGATGGTGGCATGGCGAACCAGGGGCACCATCGCATCGCTGTGGCAGCCGATGACGATCCCGCTGACCGAATCAATGGAGACTTTGGCCGCCTCGGAAAGGAAGAACCTGAACCGCACCGTGTCCAGGGAG
>CAZVEV010000015.1:0-10480 GCA_964625865.1 uncultured Planctomycetaceae bacterium
GAAGAGCCATGAGAGATTTATCTTGATCTCTCGCTCTTCATAGGCGGCACCCGGCATCCGGCAATTGCGGGTAGCGCGTTCGAAGGCAACAACACCGTAGCGGCACGCCGCGGCTCCGTCCTGTGGCGTCAGGGACCTTCGACTTTGGACCTTCGACCTTCGACTCCGAGCTTCACTTCCCGTAGCAGGCGACCGAGCCGTCGGTCAGGCTGAGGTAGATCTTCCCGCCCGCGGTGGACATGCCGTCGAACACGGGCATGACCTTCAGCGGGACCTGCGAAACGGTCTTGCCGTCGGCGGCGCTGACGATTCGCAGGGCGATGCCCTTTTGCCCGATGAAGCCCGCAAAGGCCTCGGGCTCGTTCTGGTAGGCCAGGATGCCCGAGGTCTTCTTGCCCAGGTCCACCGGACCGGCCACCGCCAAACGCTCGCCGCCCAGCGCCATCGCCCGGACGATCAAAGACTGGCCCGACGGGACGCTCCAGAGCGGCGGGCTCTTCTTCGGCGTGCTCCTTCTCGGTTTGCGGCGCTTCTTGCCCGGCTGAGGCTTCGGTTGCGGTTTTGGCGCGGGTTTCGGCGCGGCAGGGGCCCGGCTGGCGCTGAACAGGTGATACGCATCGGCCTTGTGGCCCGTGGCGCCGCCGGCAACCGTGGCTCGCCCATAGCCGTACACCGCATCGTCGTTGAAGCACAGGATCCGACCCGCGGGGTACGCGCCGGCTGCCCTGGCCCAGCCGCCCCAGCCCGCCCCGGGCTTGCCCTTGCCCACGATCCAGTACGACCGGACGAACCAGTCGTCGACCAGCAGGCCGGTGATCGACCACAGGTGGGAGTTGGCCTCGGTCGTCTTCTTGCCCGCGCGGTCGAACGCGAAGTACTTCAGGTACACCGACTCGCCATCGCCGGTCAGGATGTCCGACGACGTGCCGTCCATGTTGAACCCGCTCTCGGCCGGGATCTGCTTGCGCGATTGGGGGTCCAAGTGATAGTGCACCGTGCGGGACTACTGCTTTCCGGTCGCCGGGGCGAGGGTGTACAGCACGATCCCGCCGTCCAGATACGACGACCGCCCGGCCGTGACGTACAACGTGTCGTTTTGGACCAGGACCGACCCGTGGACCGGCCAGGCCGATTCAATCTGTCCCCAGATGCTGACCAGCCTGTCCTTGGGCGCCGCGCGGAACCGCCACGCCAGGCGCCCGTCATCGGCGCCGAGGCAGTAGACCCATCCGTCGGCCGACCCGAACAGGACCGTGCCCTTGTAGACTGTCGGGGCACTGTCGATGCGTCCTCCCGCGGTGAACCGCCAGATCTCGCTGCCCCCGTCGGCTGACAGGGCGTGGACGGTGTGGGCATCGATCGAGGCGACGAAGACCCTGCCGTCGGCGACCACCGGCTGGGTCAGCTTCCCGCCGATCGAGGCGGACCACTTTCTGGCGACCTTGGTCGGGACTGGCGCTTGCGAGGCCCCGCTGCGGGCCGCGTCGTGACGGAACATGGGCCAATCGGATTGCGGATTGCGGGTTGCAGATTGCGGAATCTTGCCGAACGCCGGGCCCTTCTCGATCACGGGGCTGGCGGGGAAGGGCATGTGGCCGCTGGGGTCGCGCTGGGGGGCGGCGGCGAAATAGCCCCACGTCTTGACCGTCAGGAAGCAGGCGCAGGCGTCCGGCGGGGCGTAGAGCAGTCCGTTGGCCGGCATGATGCCGTACTGACATGTCCCGCGGATCCAACTGTTGTTGCTCAGCCATTTCTTCTGCGAGAGGCTCAGCACCTCCACGCCGCTCTTGCCGGTGAAGATGAATCGTGGGGTGGCCTTGTTGCGATAGCAGCGGTGGTGGGGCATGCCCACGCGGGGGGCACTGGTGTTGATCTGGCCGGCCGGCTCGCCCGTCTTCAGATCGTATCCCGCGAACTTCGTGCCGATCCATACGATCCCGTCGATGACGAACACGTCCACCGGCGAGTTGTAGGTTTCAGTTCCCGGGGCCGACCACAACTCCTTGCCGTCCTTCGTCGAATACGCACGCACCGTGCAGGGCGCCTTGCGGGCGAAGCCGCCCTCGTTCCAGCCGTGGACGCCCCACTCAACCTTGTCCTTTGCGGCCGCGTCCTTGCCCGGGTTCCGGTCCGCACAGAGCAGCACGTCGTCGGTGGCTACCATCGTGGGGGCCGAGAACGCCATCCGCTTGACCGGCGTGGCGCGGGCGGTCTTCCACTTCTGCTTGCCGGTCCTCGCGTCGAGGCACACCATACCGGCCGTGCTCTGGTAGTACACCTGCCCGCTCCGGACGGTCAGCGTCAGCGGCAGGATGAACTCGCCCTTGGGTGTCTTACCCTTCCACAACGGCTTGCCTGTCCTTGCGTCATAGGCTGCGACATACCTGAAGGGCGTCGGCGCGGGCTCGCCTCGCTTGTGGAGTCCGCCGCCGCGACGGTCGACCTCGCTCGTGCCCACCATCAGGTAGACCACGCCGTCGTCGACGAGAATCTCCTCGGTGTGCTCCGTGCCGGCAAAGACCTTCAGCGTCTCGCCCGTGGCGCCGTCCAGCGCGTGGACGGGCTTGTCGAGTCCCGGCGTGACGAAGACGGTGTCTCCGACGGCGACCAGACGTCGCGGCAGGTGGGCCGGGCCCGAACGGAAGTGGCGCAGGTGGTCGATCCACGGCGAGACGTCCTTCTTCCACAGCAGCGTCCCGTTGAACGCGTCGCGGGCGGTGAGTTTCCATCGTCCCAGGAAGCGGATCGACGCCAGCGGGGCCTCGTCGGCAATGAAGAACACGCGCCCGTTCGACGTCACCGTTGCGGACATGCTGGCCATCTCCTCGTGGCTGCGTCCCCACTTGGGCGCCGAGACCCACTGGATTGACCGCGGGATGTCCACCTGCTTGTCGGCAGCGACGGCGTTGTTGTCGGGGCCGTGCAGGAAGTGCGTCCACTCGTCAATGGCTGCCGACCGCGGCTTGACGACCTTCTTGCCGTCGATGTACGCCACCCCGCCCGGGGCGAGCACGCGCATGATCTCGCTCCGCGCCACCCCGCCGCCGGTCGAGTTGATCACGAGGTTGATCAGGTCGTTGGTGTAGGGCAGGGTCTTTCCGTCGAAGACGTTGACCGACACCTTGCCGTACACGCCTGCCGCCTGGAGCCTCTGCCGCGCCGCAGCGACCTTATCCGGGTCGGCGTCGAGGCCGTGGACGAGATAGCGGTCGTTCAGCAGCAGCTTGCCCGTCTCGATGCCGTCGCCGCAGCCGATGTGGACGATGATGCCCCCCTTGACGCCGGAGGATTTTGCCAGGTCGACCGTGCCCGCTGCGAATGCGGGGGTTGCGACCAGTGCGGCCATCACGAGGCAGAGAGTGACGTTCTTCATGGGTGAAGCTCCTATCAGGGGTCTGGACCGCCAAAACATATAAAGCACATTGTAGCGTGAAAAGGACGCCGGAAGTAGTCCGGATTGTTGGCGCGGGATCCAACGCGCACGATACGTCGCGATACACGCGCCGCCGTGTAAACGACGCACCGCCCGCTACGGCGCACCGTTTAGCGGTCGATCGTCAGATCGACGCTCGTCGTTGACCCGAGACGATCGCACGCATCCTACCCCACAGACGATCGCACGCATCAATCGCAAACCCGGAATCTCAAATCTGAAATCTCAGATCTGAAATCTCAGATCTCAGATCTGCAATCAGATGATCCGCTGCGGATGCGTGTAGACGTTCGCGCGGGGCGGGCGGACGAAGCCGCACAGCGTCACGCCCCAGCGCTCGGCGGCCTCGACGGCGAACGACGACGGGGCCGAGACGGCGGCGACAATCTCGATGCCCGCCCGGGCGGCTTTGGAGATCATCTCGAAACTCGCCCGTCCGGACAGCGCCACCGCGCAGCCGGCGGGAGGCCGCCCGGCCAGCAGGCACTTGCCAATCGCCTTGTCCAGCGCCGTGTGACGCCCGATGTCCTCCCCGGAGGCCACCAGTTTGCCTTCAGCGTCGAAGATGGCCGCCGCGTGAGACGCGCCCGTGGCGCGGAAGAGACGCTGCACCTCGCCCAGGCGTTCAGTGAGGCTCAGCAGATCCCCTCGCGTCATCGTGAGCGTCTCGGCGCACGGTTCGGTGCGGGCCAGCAGGGCGTCGATGGTCCGCTGTCCGCACATGCCGCATGAGGTCGCGATGATCATGTTGCGCCTGTTGGTCACCTGCGCCGGGGCCTCGACCTCGAGGGCCACCACGTTCGGATCCTCGGCGCCCACGGTCAGGGCGACCACGTCGTCGATGGAGTCTATCATCCCCTCGGCGAAGGCGAACCCGACGGCTAGGGCCTCGACATCCGTCGGCGTGCACATCAGCGTGAAGCTGCTGACGTCCTTGACCATGATGGTGACGGTATGCTCGAAGACGACACGATCTTCCGCGACCTCGGGCGTCGCGTCAGGTCCGTCAATGCGGACAACCGGTATCCGGCGTACAGCGCCCTCCAACTCCTGCGGCGGCGATTCGGGCGAAGTCATAGGGGAGTCCTTGTCTTGTCGTACGTTCCACGTTTAGCGGGCGAGCTTGCTCGCCGCGTTTTCCGTCCGTTACATGGACCGTGTTCGATGCTCACCGGCGTCGCAGGCGACGCCGCACGCGGGGCAAGCCCCGCCGCTAAACATGGAGGAGACGACAACATGGTGTCAATGCCTGTCCAAACTGTGCAGCGTACACAGGACGTGTTCGAACGTCGTGAGGATCTCGGCGAAGTATTCTTCGACGGCCCGGACGCTGCCGGGCAGGGCGTAGATCTGCGTCGTTCCGGCCACGCCGGCGATCGACCGGCTCAGCAGGGCCGCCGGCTTGGATGCGCCGTACTTCAGGCGGATGCTGTCCATGATGCCGGGCAGGACCTTCTCGCAGACGCTCTCGACGGTTTCCGGCGTGATGTCGCGCGGCCCGACGCCCGTGCCGCCCAGCGTGAACACGCCGTCAATGCCGTCATCGACGGCCCTCGTCAGTTCGGCCCGCAACTGTTCGGCGTCGTCCGGTATCAACGCGCCGTCGATCTGCTCGTGCCATCGCTTCGGCCCGAAGAACTCGCCCAGGAGCTGCCTGGCCCGGGGCCCGCTGCGGTCGGTGTATTCGCCGGCGCTCGCGCGGTCGCTCAACGTGATCGTTCGGAGGCGAAGCGTCCGCGGGGTGTACTCGACGGCCTGGTCCGGCACGACCGTGCCCGGCGTGATGACGCGGCAGAAGACGCCCTGCTTGGGCATGACGCACGTGCCGACTTCCTCGAAGATCGCGCACCCGTCGCCATGGCACTTCTTGCCGATCTGCGTCAACTCCAGTACGACCTCGCCGATGCGGAACCTGTCGAGGACGGCCACTTCCGACAGGTCGATCCCGCTGACGGTGATGTTCTCGGCAAACTCGCCCGGTCCGGTCTCGCGTGCGTTGGCGGCGATAAACGCGTCGATGGTCTCCTGGCCGAGCATGCTCACTTGGCGGTGCCACGCCCCCGCATGCGCGTCGCCCACGATCCCGCGCGCGTCAAAGACCGCCCGGTCGACCGGGGTCTTGATCGTGCCCACCTCCGTCGAGATGTTCAGCGAGACGACCGTTCCGCTAGTTGACATCTTCCTTCACCTTCTCGATGAGCGTGATCTCGCCGATTCGCATCTGCTTGTCGACGGCTTTGCACATGTCGTAGACCGTTAGCAGGGCCACGCTGACGGCGGTCAGGGCTTCCATCTCCACGCCGGTTCGCCCAACGCAGTGGACCTCGGCGCGGGCCTGGACGCCCGTGTCGGTCAGTTCGAGCGTCACGTCGATCCTGTTCAGCGTCAGCGGGTGGCACAGCGGGATCAGGTCGGCGGTCTTCTTGGCCGCCTGGATTCCCGCGATCTGCGCGACGGTCAGCACGTCGCCCTTCTTGACCTGGTTGTCGCGAATCAGCGCTCGCGTCTGGGCGCCCAGTGCGATCTCGCCGCTCGCGACGGCGCGGCGGCGCTGGGGGGGCTTGGCGCCCACGTCGACCATCTTTGCCCGCCCGGCCTCGTCGGTATGTGACAGGTCGGCCATCATCAGCCTCCGATCCCGTGCATCCAGTTATGCGAGCAGGGTCCGCCGGCCTCGGGCTTGGCGGCCACCGCGCGGCGGATCGCCTCGGCCGGGCCCAACTCGCGAACGTCGAACGCCACGTCCGAAAACAGGCACGGGCGAATGTGCCCGTCGCTCGAGAGGCGCAACCGCGTGCAGTTGGGGCAGTCGCCGCCCGAGCCGCCCTCGACCACCGAGAAGCGCCCGGCCTCGAAGTCCATCAGGCGGATGGTCCGCACCTCGTAGCCGTGCGTTCGCCCGTACTCGCGGACGAGATCCGCGTCGCCGTTGCACGGTCCGACGACGCAGTTGAGTTTGATCGGGGTCAGGCCCGCGCGGCGTGCGGCGGCGATGCCTTCCAGCACGACAGCCACGTCCCCGCCGCGGGTCAGTTCCGCGAAACGCTGCGGGTCGGTGGTGTCGAGGCTCACGTTGACGCGGTCGAGGCCCGCGCGGGCCAGGTCGTCGGCATAGCGGGCCAGCAGCACGCCGTTGGTCGTCATCGCCAGGTCCGCCAGACCGTCTATCGCGCCGAGCATCTCCACCAGCGTGACGATGCCCCGTCGCGCCAGCGGCTCGCCCCCGGTCAGGCGGACCTTGGTGATGCCCATCGCCACCGCGCCCCGGGCCACGTCCGCGATGGCCTCGAACGACAGGATGTCCTCGTGGCGAAGCAGCGTCACACCGTCGGCGGGCATGCAGTAGGTGCAGCGCAGGTTGCACCGGTCGGTCACGGAGACCCGCAGGTAGCTGATTGTGCGGCCGTACGCGTCAATCATTGCACGGTGCTCCCGATGGGTACGAAGGTCACGAGGTCGCCGGCGGCCAGGGCCTTGACGCCGCGGGGCATGAGGAAGACGCCGTCGGCGCGGGTCATGGCCAGCAGGTGGCCCGATCCGTGATAGCCGATCGGCTCGACGGCCCCTTCGTCGGTGAGCCTGCACGGGACGCACTCGACGCGGTCGACCTTGTGGCGGCCGTGGTCGCAGCCGAGGCGAATGGTGATCCGTCGCGTGCGGTCGAGGCCCGCGATGAGTTCCGCCGCGTGCAGGACGAACACGTGGAACATCAGATAGACCGACACGGGATTCCCGGGCAGGCCGAACACCGCCTTGCCCGGCGCCGAGGCGAACGTCAGGGGCCTGCCCGGCTTGACCGCGACGCTGGTGAAGTGGACCGTCAGGCCCAGTTCGCCGAGGGCCTTGCCCACGAAGTCGTAGTCGCCCACCGAGACCCCGCCGCTGAGGACCACGATATCCGCGGCCGACAGGGCGGCCTGGAGGTACGCGACGGTGTCAGGCAGGTTGTCCGGCGCGACGGACACCGACACCACGTCCAGGGCGAACCTGGCCCCCAGGGCGGCCAGCATGGGCCCGTTGGAGTTCATGATCTTGCCCGGGCGAATCTGCTCGGGCGAATCGACAATCTCATCGCCCGTGGAGATCACCGCCATCCGCACGCGTGCCGCGCCCCGCACTTCGGTAATGCCGCATGCGATGAGGTTGGCTATCTCGATGGGCCCCAGCCGCGACCCGGCGGGCAGGATCACGTCGCCGACCCGCACGTCCTCGCCGTGGTAGCAGATGTTGTTGCCCTTCGACCAGGCCTCGATCGTCACCACCCCGTTGTCGACGCGGGTGTCTTCCACGCGGATGACCTTGACGGACCCGTCGGGCACCGGCGCGCCGGTCATGACCTTGACGGCCTGCCCCGGCCCCAGCGGCCCGTCGGGGACGGACCCCGCCTGCACGACCGAGCCGACCACGTCGTACCGCTCGGCCGGCTCGGCGTCGGGAATCGCGTATCCGTCCATCGCGGCCTTGTCGAACGGGGGCATGTCCAGACGGGAGACCTGGTCCTCTGCACAGATGCGTCCGACGGCCCGGGCGACCGGCAGTGTTTCGGTGCCGACCGTGATTCCGGCGGCCGTCCTGCGGACGGTGGCCATCGCCTCGTCGAACGGAACCATCTGGCCGTGGTCACGCATCATCGGCCTCCGGGGCGTGGTACAGTTGGTCGAACCGTCCGCGGGCGAAGTCGGCCACCTCGCGGGCCAGGCGGTCGAAGACCGCGAGCATGTGTCGTCCGGCCGCCGACAGCGACGACCCGCCGCCGCGGGCCCCGCCGGCCTGTCGCGTGATGAGGGTCTGGCCGAGGCTGGCCTCGGCGGTCTTGATCAGGTCCCAGGCGTGACGGTAGCTGATGTCGGCGGACTCGGCGGCCTTGCGGAGCGAGCCGCTGGCCTCGATGTTCTCCAGCAGCGCCGCCAGCCCCGCGCCGAACACGCGCTGCGAGTCCAGTTCGAACCAGACCTTCGTTCTCACACCGGCGGCCGGGCCGAAGAGATACCGCTGCTGTTCGGCGAGGATGCGGCAGACCTCGTCGCGAAGGGGCGGGTCGGGCAACTTCTCTGCCAGCGTCTCGGCCCAGTCATCGCCGGGCGCAAGGCCGTTGACGTCGATATCCGCGGCCTCGCGCAGGGCCGCTACGTCGTCGCGGAAGTCCGTGTGGGCCTCGGCGCCGTCGATGAATACCGTGATGTCCCCTCGCCCGAGGCGGGCAAACGCGTTGGACTCGACCACGAGGTGGCCCGCCTCGCCGCGGTGCGATTCGACGAATTGCTGCAAGTCGTCCAGGTCGCGGAAGAAATGGGGCGTCTTGCCGGTGGCCTTGGGCGTGCCATGGCCGCACTTTGCGTGGAGGGCCCCGCCCAGGGCGGCGCAGAGTTTCTCCGCGACGATGGTCTTGCCCACGCCGCTGCCGGCTCCACAGATTGACCAGACCACGCTCATCGGCTCGCTTCCGAACGGTTGGCCCGTGGGGGGGCTATCCAAAACAGCCGAGCACGCAGGCGCGGACCTTGACGTTGAGGTGATCCAGGATCTTGCCCACGTCCCCGGCGTCGATGCCGAGTTTGGTCGCCAGCGCCCGCCCGTCCGTGCAGGAAATCCACCCGCCGGCGTAGAGCGTTTCCAGGTCGCTCTCGCGCCGCTCGGGCCCGGAGGGGGCTATCGTGACGCTCGCCGAGCCGCCGGCCACCGCCGACAGGTCGATCGACTCGGCCTCGAAAAACCTCGCCAGATCGTCCGCCATCTCCGCCGGTACGTTAATCTCTGTTGTCATAAGTCGTTACTCCCGGATTCGGTCCACTGGTCCAGATCGCCCGGCGTGTTGATGTTGGCAAACGGGGCCTCGTCGTCGAAGTGGACTCTCGCCGCCTCCATGCCGCGCCAAGCCCTCTGGACGCCCCGCCGACCGCTGTCGAGTCGGGCGGAGATGTCCGGCAGGACATCGTTATGCACAACACAGCATAACGCCTGAAGGAAAGCGTTTCCAGTCTCGGCTACACAAATCCTCGCCTCGCTCGACTCGTCGGCTGCCAGCAGGGCGGTGATCTCCTTTGCGCCGATCGCGGGCAGGTCGCAGGGCAGGAACAGTGCGGCGTCGAACCGCCCCGGCGGTGTCAGCGACCAGGCCAGCACCGCTTCGATGCCGCCCAGCGGGCCCGCGTCGGGGCGCAGGTCCGGCACGATCGGCAGGCCGAGGTATGCGTACGGGGCCGGATCGTTGGCCGAGATGACCACCTCCTCGATGCCGGCGCGGGCCAGTTCGTCCAGGAGGCGCTGGACGACGGTCCGCCCGCCGCCGCTGTCGATCAGGCCCTTGACGGCCCCGCCCATGCGGGTGGCGCGCCCGCCGGCGAGAATCGCCCCGAGGATTCGCTTGTGTGAGGGCTCGTCGCTCATCGGTCCGGGATTCTACGTCGCCGTCGCACCCGCCACAAGCGCCGGACCGCTTGCGGTTTCGCGCGAAGGTGCGTATCGTACGCAGGCGCATGAGTGACCACTCCGAGCAACATGAGGCGCCCCTCCCCGGCGCCGATGAGCAGTGCCCGTTCTGTCACGAGGCGAATTCGGGCAAGCACGTGATCGCCGAGTGCGGAACGGTCGTCGCCATACCGGACGCCGTGCCGGTAGCCGAGGGCCATCTCCTGATCATCCCGCGCCGTCACGCAGCCGACCTGTTTGCGATGACCGCCGCCGAGCAGGCCGACGCGATGACGCTGGCGGGCACGCTCCGCGACCGTGCGCTGGAGGCCGACCCGACGATCACGGGCTTCAACGTGGGCGCCAACTGCGGCGTCTCCGCCGGCCAGCGCGTCATGCACGCCCACATCCACTTCATCCCCCGGCGCGGCGACGCCCCGGTCAAAGGCGTCATCCGGAACAAGATGACCTACTGAATAGTCCAATTCCCAATTGGGACTTCGAATCGCGGATTACATCTCCACCGCTTGCGGTTTCGCGCGCCGTTTGATCGCCTTGGCGCGGAATGCGCACGAAGTGAGTAGGGCGTGGGGCAAAAAAAGAAACACGGCGGAAAACACCGCGCGGACGCACGCGCAC
>CAZVEV010000015.1:10490-43921 GCA_964625865.1 uncultured Planctomycetaceae bacterium
GGGCCTCGTGCGTGGTTATTGTTTGCGCCACGCCCTACGATCTGCGCGCCGTTCCCCTATTCCCTACTGCCTATTCCCTGCCGTCAGAGTCCCAGCGCCGCGAGTTTTTCACCGGTGGGCACGCCGTTTTCGTCCCAGCCGCGCTCCTTGTAGTACTCGGGCAGCAGGTCCGAGAGGTGGTGGACGGCGCCTTGGGAGGGGCCTTCGGGGATCGGCTCGTCCAGCAGGCGTTTGGGCAGCGTGTCCTGGCTGGCGTCGATGCCGGCGTCGAGGTTGAACTTCCGTTCGATGTTCCAGATCCGGTCGCCGCACGTCATGAACTCGTCGAGCGTGAACTCCACGCCGACGATCGTGGCGTACATGTCGACGTAGTGCTGCGGGCTCAGGGCGAACGAGGTAAACAGGCACACGCCCAGCGAGTCGATGACCGACGTGATGTTCTGGAACGCCATCGCCAGGGACGCCTTGCCTTCGAGGCTCATCGGGTCGAACTTCTCGGGAATGCCCAGCACCTCCGGCGAGATCAGGTATCCGCGGACGTGACATCCGCCGCGGTTGGCCGTGGCGTACTGGAGGCCCTGGCCCTGGATGCCGCGCGGGTCGTAGGCGGGCATCTCCAGCTTCTTGACCGACATCGACAGCTCCGGCGCGCCGTACATCTCGGCCAGCCGCGCCGAGCCCAGCGCCAGCTTCGCGCCGAAGCCCTCGCCCGCGCCCATCTTCCGCGTCCACTCGACAAGGGCCTCGCTCGAGCCGAACTCCAGCGCCGGCCCGTCAATGTCCTCGGCGGGGATCAGCCCCTTGGTCGCCAGTTCCATCGCGCAGGCAATGGTCGTCCCGGCGCTGATCGTATCGAGCCCGTACTCGTTGCAGTGCTTGTTGGCCTTGATCACCGCGGGCATGTCGTTGATGCCGCAGTCGGCCGTGAAGGCCCACAGCGTTTCGTACTCCGGCCCGCCGCCTTCGACGCCGTCGGCTTCGCAGTATCGGCCGCACCCGATCGGGCAGCGGTAGCAGACGTCCTTGCCGGTGAGATACTGCTCGGTCAGCACCTCGCCGGAGACCTGCTCGGCCTCGTCGAACTGCGCCTGCTGGAAGTTCCGCGTCGGGTACACGCCCGCGGAGTTGATGACGTTGACCAGGACAGCCGTGCCGTGGGTGGGCAGTCCGCCGCCGGTGACGCCGTTTTCCTTCAGCGTCGTCAGCAGGCCCCTGACCAGTTCCTTGGTCTTGTCGACATCCGCCGGCGGGACCTTGCCCGAGCCGCGGACCACGACGGCTTTGAGCTTCTTCGAGCCCATCACCGCCCCCACGCCGCTTCGCCCGGCCGCCCGGTAGCGGTCGTTCATGATGCACGAGATCATGCTGAGGTTCTCGCCGGCCGGGCCGATCTGCAGCACGCGGGCCTTCGGATCGCCGAAGTCTTCCAGCAACTCGTCGTGGGCCTCGCCCGTGGTCTTGCCCCAGTACTTCTGGCCGTCGAGGATCTCGACCTTCTCGTCTCGAATGGTAATGATGCAGGGCGCGGGGCTCTGGCCTTCGACGATGAGCATGTCATAGCCGGCGAACTTCAGTTCCGGGCCCCAGAAGCCGCCGGAGTTGCTGCACGCGATGGTGCCGCTCAGCGGGCTCTTGGTGATGGCCATGTACCGTGACGAGGTGGGCGCCGGCGAGCCGGTCAGCGGACCGGTGGCGAGGATCAGCTTGTTGTCCGGGCCGACCGGATCGCAGTCGGCGGGCACTTCTTTGGCGATGTAATGCGTACCGAGCCCTCTGCCGCCGATGAACTTGCGGGCAATATCCGGGTCGATCGGCTCGGTGGTGATTTCCTTGGTGGTGAGGTTGACGCGAAGCAGTTGGCCACAGTATCCGTTCATCGTAGTGCTCCAGAAAGGTCCACTGGGATCGTTCACATGTCACGAGGCATCGGCGGTCGCCGCGTCCGACGACGATGCATCACAGCTAATCATGCCACCGCCCCCCCGACGTTTCAACCCTCAAGCCGAGA
Organism: uncultured Planctomycetaceae bacterium; assembly: GCA_964625865.1. Classification (GTDB taxonomy): domain Bacteria; phylum Planctomycetota; class Phycisphaerae; order SM23-33; family SM23-33; genus CAZVEV01. Next base: position 12,499 of record CAZVEV010000015.1, read on the forward strand.
GAAACATCGCACCTGTCCCCCCCCCCCGCGCAGCGGGCCGCTTGCTCGTCCTGAGCGCAGCCGAAGGGCGGCTTCGCAGCTCACGGGGCCGTTACTTCTCGGCGATCACTTCAATACCGCACAGCACCGGACCGTGCGCGCTGCCGCCGGCAGGCTTCAGTTCCACCGTCAACGCCCCGGTCACCGCCACGCCGGCGACCTGCTTGACGACGGCCTTGTCCGGACCGCCCGCCGCGGCGGCGATATCGAACGTCGTCAGCGCGGGCTTGCCCTGCACCAGAACGTCAAAGACGCGCTTCCCGGCGGGCAGGCGGCGCGGCTCGGCGAAATGCAGCCGCACGGTGTACTTCCGCGGCTTGTCGCCCTTCTTGAGCAAGGGAATCGAGCACGTCGCCGGTCCGCGAAGGCCCGAGGCGTAGACCCACGGGGCGTCCGTGCCGGCGATCGTCACGAAGTTGCCGTTGCGGGCCAGGAACCCCCCGCCCTTGCCCGTCCGCACGCTGAGTTTCGGGTCGATCACGAGGCGGTCCGTTCGAGGCCGCGGATGCGCCAGCCAGATCGCGCCGCCCGAGTCCTTGCGGTCGCCCGGGGCGCCGAAGTTGATCGACAGGCGCTCCACGGGCGTCAGCGCCCCCGGCGCGCTGAACATGCCCCACGCCCGCGTGGTCTTCCGCGGGGCGAAGACCACCGTGGTGGCCACCGAGAACGGGCAGACGCATCCGGAGGACGCCTCGGGGACCAGCACCAGGCCGTTGGCGGGAATGCAGTTGATCCAGCAGCCGGAGCGTTGCGCGCCGAAGTGCGCCGTTCCGTAGTCGCCGGCCAGGTCGTAGTACGCGGTAACCCCCGAGCGGAACAGCAGCATGTTCGGGGCCGCCGCGATATTGCCGCAATGGTGCCCCGGCCGCGACATCTGCCACTTCGCCTCGGCGCCGGTTATCGGGTGCGGCCGCAGGATCTCGGCCCCCGTGTGCAGGTCGTAGGCCCAGGGCTCGGCGATGATCCGGTCGCCGATAATCAGCGGGCGGCTGCGGTAGCCCTTGCGCCCGGACCAGAGCAGTCGCCCGTCGCCGCCGGACAGCGCGATCAGGCTGCGACGGGAGAACGCCCCCGAGAAGAACTCGCGCCAGAAGTGCCCGTTCCACGGCTGGCCGCACAGCAGGACGACGTTGTCGGCGGTCATCAGCGTCATTTCGCCCGCGCCCTTGGTGACCTTGACCACGCAGTCCGAGACGTACTGCGGGCGGGCCCAGACCGTCTTGCCGGTCCCGGCGTCCAGGGCCACGATCAGGCGGACGTCGGGCGGGACAGGCTTGCCCCGCTGGTCGACGCGGTCAGCCTTCGGGACGCCCTTGAGGCCCCGGGCGGTCTGCTCGTCGGTCAGGGCACGGTCGACGAAGAACACGCGCCCGTCGCCGATGGCGATTGTCGAGGGCATGATGTTCCCGCCGTCGCGGCGCCAGCGGAGCTTCCCGGTGGCGATCTCGACGGCGAAGATCCCGTCCCTGCCGCCGCTGCCGTACAGCAGGCCGCCCGCGCATGCGAGGTAGTCCCAGCCACGCCGCTTGCCGTTCCGCGCCGGCGGGGAAGCATACGTCCTCAGCGTCTTGCCCGTCGCCGCGTCGAGGCGGAGGCAGTTCGGGCCGACGGCGACGTACACGCTGGTCCCGTCGCCTGCGAAGTTCGAGCAGCCGGTCTTGAGCCCCACGCGGATGGCGCCCGGGATCTCGCGCTGCCAGAGCTTGGCGCCGTTGTACGCGTCGTAGGCCCAGATCACGTTCTCGCCCTGGACAAACATTCGCCCGCCGAACGCCAGCGGCGCCGCGGCCGAGGCGTGGCGGCTGGGCATGCGCCCGGGCCCGGGCTCGCCGTACCACAGCAGGCCGATCGGCCCCTTGACCCGCCGGTCGTCGCCGCAGGCGGTGTTGCCCGGCTCGCCGTACTGGTGGTCCCATCTTCCCGCACCGGCCAACTCGCCCCGGACGATCTTCACCTCGTTGCTCGCCGAGGTAACGCGCGTCTGTGTCTCGCCCAGCGCGGCGAGCGCCTTGCGGAAGGCCGCCGTCGACGTCTTGCCCACGTAGGCGACCCCGCCGCAGGGCTTGAGCATGCGCAGGACCTCGCCGGCCGGCGTGGCCGTCGCGTCGGGACAGACGATGACGTTGGCGAAGTAGTCCGCAAACGGCAGGGCGTCGAGGCGCGACTGCATCACGACGACCTTCGCCCCGTAGACGCCGGCGGCGGTCAGGGCCTTGCGGGCGGCGGCGACCTTGGCGGGGTCGGCGTTTGCCACGTGGATTCGCAAGTTAGTCCGCCGTGCCAACTCGAGCGCCAGCCTCCCCGTGCCGCCGAGAATCAGCGCGTAGCCCTTCCTCGCGCCGACGTCCTTCGCGATCGCTGCGGCTGTCGGCATGCCCGACGCGCCGGGGCCGGCCTTGCCGAACGGGTCGGCAACAATCGGCGGGGCGACCCTGCGGTTGGCGCCCTTCGTCCCGGGCACGAAGCAGTGGATGGCCCCCGTGTCCGTGCTGACCAGCAGTCGTCCGCCCGCCGCCGCGATCCCCCGGGCCTTGCCGCCGACCTTCGCCGACCAGACCGCCTGGCCGGTAACCGCGTCGAACGCCGTCACCACGTTGGCGCCCCCGGCAAAGACCAACCTCGCCGTCAGCGCCATCGACTCGACGCTCTTGCACGGCGTCCGCCAGAGCGTCACCGCGTCCCACTTCTTCAGTCCGGCGGCGATTCGCGCGGTGGTCTTCTTGATGTCGGCTTTGTATTTCGGAATGCTCTTGCTCGGCTTGGGCGCCCGCTCGAGGCGGCGCAGGCGCAGTTCCAGGCCCTTGAGCCTGGCCAGCAGGGTGTTGACCTCGCGGCGCCCCGCCATGGCCCGCCACTTGTCGCGGTCCAGCGCCACCGCCTCGTCGCCGGTCAGAACGTAGACGACCTTGGGCCCGACGACGATCCGTCGGGCGGCTTCCAGGAGCTTCATCTCGCCGCTGCTCTCGGTCATCCCGACGATCTGCTCGGCGCCGGTCAGCAGCAGGTCGCCTGCCAGCATGCTGTACGTGCCCCCGAACGTGCCGATCCCCCGCCAATTCAATATCCGGTGATAGGCGAATCGCCCGTCGGCGCGGTAGAACGCCGCCGGGGTCGACCGCCCCGAGGCCACGAAGAGCCGGTCCGCCGACGCCAGCAGATACCCCTGGGGTGAGACCGCTTCCATGTCGCCCGGCACGCCGCCGAGGCGCCGCCGTTCGTACGAGTCGTTGGTCCAGATCAGGGCGCCGGTTTTGGCGTTGACGGCGTAGAGGAACAGCCCCTCGGCCGGGAACACGCCGGCGCCAAAGTACGCGACCCCACCGTCGACCAGCACGCCCGTGCGGACGGGCCAGACCGAGATCATCCGCCCGTTGCCGAGTATCTTCTCATTCCGTGGGGCCGCGGCGAACGTCCAGACCGCCCGCCCCGTCCGCGCGTCAACGCAATACGCCTTGCCGTCGTCGGAGCCGAAGTAGACCTTGCCCTCCCACACCGTCGGGGCCAGCCGCACCGGGCCGTCGGCGTAGAACGTCCACCGCACCCGCCCGGTCGCCGCGTCCAGGGCGCGGACACTGTCCTCCGACGACGAGGCGAAGTACACCATGTCCCCGACGGCGGCGACGTGAAACGCATCGTCGAACCGCATGCGAGGCCGCTCCAGGTTGCCCTCGACCGGCTTGGGCTGCGGATCGTCCCACGCATGGTCGGGCCCGTGGGCCGGCGTGAACGTCCAGTCGCGCGACAGCGGGGCCGTCAGCCGCTCACCCGAGACGCCGCTTCGCCGATTGTCATGGCGATACGCCGGCCAGTCCTCCGCCGCCGCAAGCGACGCGACCGCCGAAATGACGAGGGTGAACGCGACGAGGGGAACGCACCTGTTCGGAGTCATACACACACCTGCCTTAGTACTCGTCCATATATGAAGGCCCCGCCGTCGGCCGGGCTATCGCATTGTAGCAACCGTTCGGTCCAAGTGAAGTCCACAGGTCATTCCGACCACGTGCCAGTGGCAGGTGCACATGCAGGGAAGCTTGAACGACAGTTGTCAGAAGCTATGATCGCCTCCTGCGCCTGGGGACGGTCCCGGGCGAGATACTGTGCGTTACTCGTAAGGGATCCCATCGTGATGATGAACACTGCCTGTCGTTTCTTTGTTGCCTGCCGGGGTTGGACTGGTGAGCTTGCGGTCGCGGCTGTTCTTCTGGCGGCCGTACCGGGAGCGGCGGGGGATGTGACCTTGCCGAGTTTCTTCGGCGATCACATGGTGCTGCAGTGCGACAAGCCCATCCGTATCTGGGGGTGGGCTGACGCGGGCGAGAAGGTCGCCGTCACGCTGGCGCCGAAGGCGGGGGCGAAGCAGACCGCCCGGACCGGCACGGCGACGGCCGACGCCAAGGGCGACTGGGCGGTCATGCTGGAACCCGTCAAGGCGGGTTTCGAGCCATGGACTTTGGCCGTCGGGTCCGCCTCGGGCGGCACGCAGAGGGTCCTGTCCGATGTCCTGATCGGCGAGGTCTGGCTGTGCGGGGGACAGAGCAATATGGAGTCGACGCTTCGGGGGTCGCTGGATGCGGACGTCGAACTGCCCAGCCTGAACTACCCCGCCATCCGGTTCATCCGCCTGCCGAAGGTCGCCCGGCTGACCCCCCAGCGCGACGTGCCGGCCGGCAAGCCCACAAGCTCCGAGGGCCACTGGCGGCTGTGCGTGCCCAAACAGGCCGAGAACTGCACGGCAGTGGGGTACTACTTCGCCCGACGCTTGCACCGCCGCCTCAAGGTCCCGGTCGGCCTGATCGATACCTCGTGGGGCGGGACGATGGCGCAGCACTGGGTGCCCAAGGACGTGTTGCGGACGATCCCCGAGGTTAAACCGTACCTCGAGACGTTCCAGGCCAAGCTTGACGCGTGGACCGCCGGCGGCGGCGCCGCCGGCGCGAAGACCCGCTACGCCAAGGACGTCAAGGACTGGGAGGCCAAGCTCGCCGCCGCCAAGGCCGCCGGGGACAAACGCCTCCCGCGAAAGCCCAACTCCCGCGCCTATCAGAATCCCGCCGATCAGGGCCAGCCCGGCGGAATGTTCAACGGGCTGATCGCGCCGCTGGCGCCCATGACCCTCCGTGGCGCGCTGTTCTACCAGGGCGAGAACAACTCGTTCTCCGTCGGCTGGAAGCCGTTTCCCAAGACGTTCCCTGCCGTCATCGCCAGTTGGCGAAAGGCGTTCGGAAACGACAAGCTGCCCTTCGGCATCATCCAGATCGCCGGCTGGTCCACCCGCCGCTCCATGACCTACGACATGAACCATCACACCAACATCGTTCGCGAGATCCAGTTGCGCACGTGGCAGGGCACGGCGAATACCGGGCTGGTCGTCACGTACGACACGAACAGCCGCAACGGGATCCACCCGGCCTGCAAGGAGCCCGTCGGCCAGCGCAGCGCCCGCTGGGCGCTGGCGGAGGTCTACGGCGTCAAGCGGTGGAACTCAACGCAGCCGCTGCGTTGGCGCGGCCCGGTGTACAAGTCGATGGCTGTTGCGGACAGCAAGATCGTCGTCAGCTTCGAGCCCGAGACCGCCGAGAGCCTGCGCCTCGACCAGGACGACGAGTGCGGCTTCTACATCGCGGGCGCCGACCGGACCTTCCACCACGCCCGGGCCAAGGTCAACCCCTCCGACCGCACCGTGACCGTCTGGTCCGACGCCGTGCCCAAGCCCGTCGCCGCCCGCTACAGTTGGTCCAACCTCCCGGTCGGCCGACTCATGAACGGCCGCGAACTGCCCGCCTACCCCTTCCGCACCGACACCTGGCCCCTGACGCCCCACCAGTCCACCGGCTCATACGTGGTGGGGGGCAAGTAGCCCGCTGGCCCGTCGCCGGTAGCCTGGAACGCTCGATCACGAGAACAGCATGGGTGCCGTAGACGCGGCATCCTGCCGCGTTGTGGACATGCGATCACATCTTGCGTAGACGGTCTTCTCAAAGCGGCAAGATGCCGCTTCTACACTCCGCCCGACAGTTTCGCCCGGTCAGGGGCGGGCGATTCCCCATCGATCAGGCGAGCAACGCCGTCGGGTTCAAGGCGAAGTGGTCGGCGAGTTTGCGGATGTGGGTCTTGCTCAGTTCCCGCTGGCCGCTGAGGATGCGATGGCCCAGGCTGCGGTCGCCGAGCAGTCGCCCGAGGTCGGACTCGCTCATGCCATGTTCGTCCATCAGCCCGCGGAGCAGCTCGGCTGGCGTGAGGTCCTGCGTTTCGATGGCGTGGCGCTCGGCTTCGTACTTCTCAACGAACGTCGAGATCGCCTCGAAGTAGTCCGCCTGGTCGCGATTCATCTCGAAGCCGGCCATTGCGTCCAGCACGTTCAGGGCGTTGCGGTAGTCCACCTTGTCGTGCAGGGGGCGGGGCATGCACAGGGCGATCAGTTCGGCGTACGTCGCGGGGATGTCGTCATGCGTCAGTTTAGTGGTCTTCATAGCCGGTCCTTCCAGACATCGCGCCCGTAGTCCTTGTGCGTCAGGATCATCAGCGTGTAGACGATCCGCGTGTTGTAGTGCACCGCTGCGATCAGGCGGTAGCGGTTGTGGGCGATGTCGAACACCACCACCAGCCTTCCGCTGGCTACGGTCACCGCATCGGCGCTCGGAATGGTCTTCCGCACGTCAGCGAAGCACCGCCACTCGGCTGCCCTGACGTGCCGCACCCATGTCCGTAGCGACGCCTCAGCCTGCGGGTTCGCCTCCCAGAACGCCTTCAACATGCTGGTCTTGATGATCCGCATCTCTACTGCCATTATCGGCCATTGATGACATAATGTCAACAGGCAATCTGATGAGAGGACCCAGACCACGCGACAATCGACTTGCCGCGAGGAAGAGCGTACGCTATAATGTACGTGTCAAGAGGAGCCCGCGATGACCGCAATCAGCGTAACGGAAGCCAGAAAGAGACTCTATGCGTTGCTGGACGACGTGGCGGCGTCGCATGAGCCTGTGCAGATAACGGGTAAGCGCAGTTCGGCGGTGCTCATCTCGGCCGACGACTGGCGGGCCATTCAGGAAACGCTCTATCTGCATGGTGTTCCGGGAATGGCCGATTCGATTGTCGACGGACTCAACACCCCGCTGGAGGAATGCGCCGAGGAGCTTGACTGGTGAGTTGGCGGATTGTGTTCACTCGGCAGGCACGGAAGGACGCCAAGAAGCTGGCGGCTGCCGGTCTGCAATCGAAGGCCGAACGGTTGCTCGATATTCTCCGCGACAATCCTCGCTGCAGCTCGCCTCGCTACGAGAAACTCGTCGGCGATCTCAAAGGCGCCTTCTCGCGACGAATCAACATCAAGCACCGCCTCGTCTACCAGATCCTCGACGACGAGAAGACCGTCAAAGTCATCCGAATGTGGACGCACTACGAGTAGCCGGTAGGGCGTGCAACTGTGTTGCACGCGGAACGAACGGTCCATCGGTCCCGCGTGCAACGAGTTGCACGCCCTACTTGTTGCGGCGTGGGCGTTTCTTGGCGCCGGTGGGGACCTTGGGCTTGCCGCTTGGGTCCTGGATGTTCTGCTGGGGGGCTTTCGACAGGTCGGGGACTTTGGTGAACAGCAGGGCGTCGCGGCTGGCGAGCTTCTTGCCGCCCTTGAAGACCGATGCGCGGACGACGGTGGTCCTGGTCAGCGTGATCGGGGCGGTGTAGAGGGGCGATTGCGGCGTGGGGTAGCTGTTGTCCAGCGTGTAGCGGATCTCGAGCGCCGGGTCGGTGTGGGTTATCCGGACCGCCAGCGTGCCGGTGAAGACCGGCTCCTTGGACCACTTCCCGAGGCGGAAGTTGGCCTGGCCGGGGATCGGGTCGATCTCCGGGGCGCGCACGCCGCGCTGCATCAGCGCGATGGTCGCCTGGTTCTGGTAGGAGCAGCGACACGCGACGGTGTCGTCGGGGACCAGGACGATCCCGCAGGCGGGCAGGGCGTTGATGAAGCACCCGGCGCGGATCCCGCCGTAGTTCTCCAGCCAGCCGTGGTCGTACGTCAGGTCGTAATACCCGATCGCCGCGCTGCGGAGCATGAGGAGGTTCTTCGAGCCGGCGACCAGGCCGCAGCCCTGGCCCTTGCCGCGGATGCGCCAGACCTCCCCGGTGCGGTTGCTGCCCTTCGGCTCGGTCACGGTTCGCGGCTTGCCCGTCAGCAGGTCCCACGCGCCGGGGAAACTGTAGATCGTCCGCCCCACGACAGCCGGCCGCGTGCCGGCGTACTTCGACGACCACATCACCTTGCCCGTTGACGCCCGGTACGCCCGCATGCCGCGCCCGGCCCGGTCCGACGGGCGGGCGAAGCCGAGACTGTTGTAGCCCATCAGCAGCACGTCGTGTTCGGCGCTGACAGCCAGCGCCGTGCCGTACACGTCATCGTCGCTCTTCCAGCGGACCTTGCCTGTCCGCCCGTCCAGCGCCAGCAGCACACCGGTGGGGTGTTTGGGCACGGGCTGGCCCCCGCGGCGCCGCTTGTCGACGTCCGACCGCAGGATCGTGTCCATCTTGGCCGGCGTGCGATCGATCACGTAGATCACCTCCGCGTCGGCGGCGATGGCGGTGTTGCGGATGGACTTGTCGGGCGCGTACGTCCAGAGGAGCTTCCGCGTCTTGGCGTCGATGGCGAACAGGGCCGCCGATTCGGTCAGGTGGTCGTCCATCGGCTTTTGCATCCGGGCCCCGCCGTCGCCGTGCTGGGCCTTGATGACGTACGTCTCGTTCATCAGCGTGCCGTACAGCACGCCGCCGGCGTGGGCGATATAGCCCCATCGCCCGCCCTTGCCCGAGGGCAGGGGCGGGGCCTCGATACGGCCGACCCGCTTGCCGGTAAACACGTCCAGCAGCAGGCACGCGCCGCCCTTGCGGACGTACACCACGTCGTCGGCGATGCAGAACGTGCTGCCGATCTGCCCACCGCCCACCTGCGTGCCCTCGACGTACGCCCCGAGGATGCCCGGCAGGCGGACCTCCCACAACACCGTGCCGTTATACGCATCCGTGCAGGTCACCGCGTCGATCCCCTCGCGAAGCAGCAGGCCCTTGCAGGCCAGCGGGGCCGGGTTCTTCCCGTGACGGTCGATCGTCTCCTGCGTCTCGTCGCGATACCAGAGCATGCCCAGCGGACCGGCGACTACAGCATCGCCCGAGTTCATCGTGTTGCCCGCGTCGGCCAGGTTGTGCGTCCATTGACCGGCGCCGACCAGCGGCCCGCGTTTCGTGACCGTGATCTCGCCCGCCGCACCCGCGCAGACGACCCCGCCGAAGGGGCGCTGGAGCCGCGCGATCTGCGCCGCCGGACCGGGCGCCTTGCCCGACGCGATGGCCCCCGACGAGACGATCAGGTTCGCGAAGTACTCCGGCAGGTCCGCCGGGCGGGCCCGGAGAACCGAGACGCGCAGGCCGTACACGCCCGCCGCGTCGAGCTTCCGACGGGCCCGCTCGGCCGTCGCGGCGTCCGCCGCCAGCGCCACCACGCGCAGGTCGGTCTGCCGCGCCAGTTCGTACGCCAGCGCCCCCTCGCCGCAATCGGTGTCGAGACAATAGCCCTTCGTGATGCCGCTTTTCTTGACGATCTCGGCCGCGCGCTTGGCCGCCGGACCGTCAGCCGGATACGGCGACTTGACCGCCGCGGCGAAGACCTCCCGCACCGCCTTGCCCGGCGCGAAGCAGTAAATCGCTCCGCTGTCGGTGCTGACGAACAGCCGCCCGTCGGCGACGGCGAGCGAGCGGGCCGTCGCGTCGACCTCCCCGCGCCACGTGATCTTTCGCGCCGTGCGGTCCATGATCGCCACCCGCTTGTCCATGCCGAGCACGATCGACCCGCCCGCGACGATCATCGACTCCGGCTGGGCCGGGGCGGCCGCCTTCCATGCGTCCTTGAGCGCCGGGGCGTTGTCGATCCGCTCGACGTGGTGCTTGGCGTCCGCCATCCGGACGTATTCGAGGCGCGGCGTGGCCAGGGCGGTGTCCGAGTCGCGCTTGGCCTCGTAGGTCCGCCGCCCCAGCGTCGCCCCGTAGATCCCCTTGCCCTCGGACCGCACGAAGCCGTCCGGGGTGGCGACGACGACCTGCCGCTCGCCCGGGTGGAACTCCCCGTGCAGCCGCCGCCCGTCGCGCATCTTGGGCGTCCACCACCGGCGCTGGCCGATCTGGCGATACCGCAGACCGGTCGCCGAGTCGAAGACGATCCCGCAGTTGATAAACACGTCGCCGGCGGCCACTACGTCGCCCCCGCCGACGCCCCAGGGCGTCTTGCCGCCGTAGCGGCTGAGGTTAAAGTGCTTCAGGCGCCCGGTCTTGCGGTCGAAGGCGGCCGGCACGGACCGCCCGGTGGCCACCAGCACGGTATCGTCGCTGACCGCCAGATACCCCTGGGCCGCCACGCCGCCGCGGGCAAAGCAGACCATGTGCGGCTGGTCGATCTCCAGGCTGCCGGTCTCGTCGTTGCACCAGATGATCTTGCCCGTCTTCGCGTCCGCGGCGCAGACGTACGTGCCTTCCAGCGGCCATGCCCCCGCCGCGAAGTACACCACCCCGCCCGCCACCGCGGGCCCGCCGCGGACGACCCAGCGGCTGACCATCCGCCCGTTGCCCAACTGCTTCTCACCGCTCGGCCCGGCGCGGAGCTTCCACAACTCCTTTCCGTCAGCGGCAGTCAGGCAGTACAGGTGCCCGTCGTCGCTGCCGAGGTACACGCGCCCGTCCGCCACCGCCGGCGCCAGCCGCACCGGCCCGCCGGTAAACACGCTCCACTTGACGCGCCCCGTCGCCGCATCCAGCGCCGTGACCTTGTCGTTTGCCGAACTGCCGAAGACCACCGTCCCCCCCGCGACGGCCACGCTGTGGGCCCAGTCGAACTTCATCCGCGACAGCGCCAAACTCCGCCCGACCCACGCCCGGTGCGGCGCGGGACCCTTGAAGACCCACTTCGCCGCCAGCTTTCCCGCCAGCGTCTCGGCCGTATACCCGCTCCGCGCCGCATCGCCCCGATACTGCGGCCAGTCGCCTGCGGCGCATACCCCGCTTGCCAACGCCAACGCAACCGCCGCGCCCATCGCCGCCCGAACGTTCAACCATCCATTACGCATGGCTCTCATCTCTCACATCGTAGTCCGTAAGACCGACAACGTCATGGTAACCACTGACGGGGTGGCCAAGGCCCGTGCCCGCCAGGAAGTCTCGTCGTCGCATTGGTCACCTCCCATGCGTCGCCTCATGCCGACCTCCAGTCTCGCCCCGCCTCCTGCCCCGGTCAAGTCCCCGCTGAGGAATGGGGTTAGCGTCCCGAATGGCTTAAGCCGCTCTCAGTAAGCCCGTTGAAACGGGCTATGTTCTGGGGGGCGCCGCGAGCACCACGGCTGAAGCCGTGGCCTACTACACGACAACTCCGCCTGCAAATGCCTATCTACGGGCCATTCGGTTGGGCTTCCCCTATTTCCCGCGGTCCCCGGGTTGCCCCTCACTGCCCAACCAGTCAAGCCCCGCTGCACTGACGAGGTGAGTCCGCCGTTCGAGATGGTTGGTCCTGTGGTGTTGCATTGAGGTAGATCATTGAACACAATCAGAACAGAAGCCCTGCCACGGTGGCCGGTGCGGCGTAACCCGGGAAACCCCAGTTGAAACAGGGAAGGGACACAAGTGACCCAACAGATATTGACTCTCGCGATGGTGACCGCAGGACTGATACTCTCGGGCTGTGGAATCGGCGCCGCGCCGAAGCCGGACCCCCCCAGTGTTTCCATTCATGACGCGGCTGAGGATGGTGATCTGGAGACGATCAGGAAGCACGTTGCGGCTGGAACAGATCTCAGTTCGGTGTGCGGTGAGGATGGAGAAACTCCTCTTCATCGGGCGATTACTACAGGGCAGACCGAAGCGGCAAGACTGTTGATTGAGAGCGGGTGCGATATCAACGCTCGCCGAGCCGTGGATGGGGCTACGCCGCTGTATATGGCGGAAGATCGGGGCCGCGAGGAGATCGCAAAGCTCCTGCGCGAGAAGGGCGCCCAAAGCAGTCGTTTTTGATCCAGCACGGGTGGCATTCGTGGCAGGCCCCCTCGGCTTTGCCTCGTGTCGGTGGCGTCATGCGGCAACTTCGGGTCGCCAGTGCACCAGATAAGCCGGATAAACGGGAGCGGAGCAGTGATTGGACGGTAGCCACGCGAGGCGCTTACCTCATTTTCGGCATAGCCCTCTGCGTCGTCCTGGCCGTCCTTATGGCCTGGAGTGGATACGAGTCCTCTGCCCCGGATGATTACGTTCATGCGGTGGCGGCGTTGGTCCTTGCGGGCATGCTCGGTCTGCAACTGGTCAGCCTCATCGCCGGGCTTCGCAGGGTCAGGCGAATCGAGTCGCGGGCCGCGGCGCTGCGGGAACGGGATCAGTGCGATCAGAGGGATGACGAGATGGGCTGGACGACGGCAATTCGGTCGAGCAAGGCCCGCTACCGCCAGCACCACCAACGCCGTCACCGCCGCCCGTAGGTCCAACCGTCTCTCACGTATGCTTGTCGTCTCTCGCTTCGTCTCTCGTGACACCAGGACAAGTGTACCACGGGTTTCCCCACGACCCCACTGTCCGGGCGGGGCGGACGGGGGCGGGGCGGACGGATGCGAAGCCGCAAGCGGCCCCTCGCTGCGCGGGGGGGCAAGACCGCGCAAGAGGCTTTGTTGTTGGGGCAAAGGTCGGTTAGACTGGACTGACGTCTATCGAACACACGCGCTGCCCCCGATTGGAAGGATCAGGCTGATGGCCGTTTCAACGGAATCTGACGTCCGCACGCACGCGCCGGTTTGGCGGCGGTATCTGGTGATGAGTCTTGTGCTCGTGGTGGTCGCGACCCCGGCGTTTGGCGCTGACGCGGCCCCTGCGGGACGGGCGCGGGAGATCCTCTCGGCTACGGGCGTAACGGGGGGGCTGGTGGTGCACGTGGGGTGCGGCGATGGCAGACTGACGGCCGCCCTGGGGGCGGGCGAGGGCTTTCTCGTCCAGGGGCTCGATGCCAACGCGGACAACGTCGCCCGTGCTCGCAAGACCGTCCGGGCCGCCGGGCGGTACGGGCCGGTGGCGATCGATCAACTGACGGGCGCTCGCCTGCCGTACGCGGACAACATCGTTCGCCTGGTGGTGGCTGACGACCTCGGGGCCGTCGCGATGGACGAGGTCCTGCGCGTCCTGTGCCCCAACGGCGTGGCGTACGTCAAACGCGGCGGGCGGTGGGTCAAGACGGTCAAGCCCCGGCCTGGCGAGATCGACGAGTGGACGCACTACTTCCACGGGGCGGACGGGAATCCGGTGGCGCACGATTCGGTCGTGGGCCCGCCGCGGCGGCTGCAGTGGGCCGCCGGGCCACGCTGGTCGCGCCATCACGATCACATGGCCTCGCTGACGTCGCTGGTTTCGGCGGGCGGACGGCTGTTCTACATCTTCGACGAGGGGCCCACCGCGTCGATCCAGCTTCCCTCGAAGTGGCGCCTGATCGCCCGCGACGCCTTCGGCGGAACGATCCTGTGGAAGCGAAAGATCGACCAATGGAACACGCGTCAGTGGCCCCTCAAGAGCGGCCCGGCCCACCTGACGCGTCGCCTGGTAGCCGTGGGCGACCGCGTATACGTGACGCTGTCGATCGACGCGCCGACGGTGGCGCTCGAGGCGGCCACGGGCAAGACCGTGCGGACGTACGCCGGTAGCGAACGGACGCGGGAAATCATCGTCAGCGACGGGATGCTGCTGGCGGTTGTCGGAACCCGCGCGTCGAAACTGCCCGACTGGCGGCGCCGACACAGCTACGTCTGGGACAACACGCGGCGGGCGAACAAGGACTGGGCCTGGACGGGCCAGAAGCGCCTGATCGCCGCCTACGACGCGGCGACGGGCAAGAAGTTGTGGCAAAGCGAGGCCCCGGTGGCCCCGTGTTCGTTGGCGGCTGATGGCAAGCGCGTGATCTTCCACGACGGGGCGAGGATCGTCTGCCTCGCCCGCAAGACGGGCAAGCGGCTGTGGGCAAGCGAGCCGGTCAAGACCGCCATGCCCGTTCAGACCAACACCGGCCCGCGAACGCTGATTCACGCCGACGTGGTGCTCACTTCGGGCAACACGGGTCAGATGGTGGCGTTGTCGGCCGACAGCGGCAAGACGCTGTGGCAGGCCAAGGCCGAGCCGTCGGGCCATCTGTCGCTGAAGGACCTGATGGTCGTGCGGGGCATCGTCTGGACGGCCCCGATCGCCTCGGGCAGCCACTCGGGCACGTACACGGGGCGCGACGTGCGGACGGGCAAGGTTGTCAGCACGTTTCCCGAGGACGTGAGCATCTACTGGTTCCACCACCGCTGCTATCCGTCCAAGGCGACCGACAACTTCCTGCTGACGTCGCGCAACGGGATCGAGTTCGTCGATCCGAAAGCCAAGCACTGGCAGACGCATCACTGGGTTCGCGGCGGATGCATCTACGGCGTCATGCCCTGCAACGGGCTGGTCTACTCGCCGATGAACTCGTGCGGCTGTTATCTCGAATCGAAGCTCCACAGTTTTAATGCGTTGGCGCCGGGAAGAAGGAAGTTGACGGTTGAAGGTCCAAGGTTGAAGGAGAGCCCCCGCCTCGAAAAGGGGCCGGCGTATGGGAAGATCTCACATCTCACATCTCGAATCTCAGATATCTCGTCGCAGGCCTCAGATCTGAAATCGCAGAAGGCAGATGGGGACTGGCCGACGTATCGCCATGATGCGTCGCGCAGCGGCGCGACGTCCGCTCGCGTGCCTGCGGACCTCAAGCAGGCGTGGCGGGCGGTCATCGGCGGCCCTTCGACAGGGCTCAGGACAAGCCGGCTCAGTGCGCCGGTGATCGCGGACGGGCGCGTGTTCGTAGCCGCCATCGACGCGCATACGGTCCACGCGATCGACGTAGCGACGGGCAAGATCGCGTGGAGCTACACCGCCGGCGCCCGCGTGGACTCGCCCCCGACGATCTATCGCGGGCTGGCGCTGTTCGGCTCGGCCGACGGGCATGTCTACGCCGTCTCGGCCGCCGACGGGAAGCTGGCGTGGCGATTCCGCGCGGCGCCGGCCAACGAGCGGCTCGTCGCCCACGAGCAGGTCGAGAGCGTCTGGCCCGTTCATGGCAGCGTGCTGGTCGAAGACGGCGTGCTGTACTGCACCGCCGGGCGGTCGATCTTCCTCGACGGCGGAATTCGCATGATCCGCCTGGACCCGGTCACGGGCAAGCTGCTGGGCCAGACGCTTTGGGACGAGCGAGACCCCGCCACGGGCAAGAATATGCAGACGTATGTCAAGAGCCTGCACATGCCGGTCGCCCTGTCCGACGTGCTGTCCAGCGACGGGACGCACCTGTACATGCGGTCCCAGCGGATCGACAAGAAGGGGCGCCGCCTGGAGATCCCCGTCCAGGACGTCAACAACCAGCCCGCCGACGGGTCGCACCTGTTCTGCCAGATCGGCTTCCTCGACGACTCGTGGTTCCACCGGTCGTACTGGACGTACGGGCGGCGGGTCAGCGGCGGGTACGGCGCCTGGCTGCTGGCCGGGCGCGTCGTGCCGGCCGGGCGAATCCTCACCGTCGACGACGAGACCGTCTACGGCTACGGCCGCAAGCCCGAATACTACGTCAACGCTTCCGTGCTGGAGCATCACCTGTTCGCGGCCGACAAGCACGTGACCAAAGAAGCCATCGCCCGCCTGAAGTCCGTCAACAACGCGATGAATCGGCGGTCGAGCAAGCGAAACGCCAACTCGTCGGACTGGAAGCTCCGCCGCGAGTTCGGCGTCAAGGACCTGACGGCCGCTCGGTACGTGTGGCAGGTCGATCAGCCGTCGCTGCAGGTTCGCGCCATGCTCGCGGCGGCAGGCGCCCTGGTCGTCGCCGGCCCGCCGGACTTCATCGACGAGCGCCGCGCCTACCGCCTGCCGGACGACCCGGACGTGATCAAGGCCCTCGTTCGCCAGGCCGAAGCCATCGAAGGCAAACATGGTGGACAACTGTGGATCGTCGACAAGGCCACCGGCAAGCCGGGCGGGCGATATCGCCTGGCCAGCCCGCCGGTGTTCGACGGCCTGGCCGCCGCGGGCGGACGGCTGGTGATGTGCACCGTCGACGGATCCGTGACGTGCCTCGCCGCCCAGGGCCCCGCCGCCTTGCCTCGCCTCGCCGATGCCGAGAGCATCCACACGATCTCCGACGAGCCGACCGAGGCGAGCAGTCTCAGGCCCGCCGAGGTCGACGCCT
This sequence comes from uncultured Planctomycetaceae bacterium, assembly GCA_964625865.1. Taxonomy (GTDB): domain Bacteria; phylum Planctomycetota; class Phycisphaerae; order SM23-33; family SM23-33; genus CAZVEV01. Next base: position 28,796 of record CAZVEV010000015.1, read on the forward strand.
CCGGCGCGTTCGACAAGGTCGCGGGCTGTGAGGTGGTCAAGTGCACGCTCGGCTATCGCCTGAGACCCAAGGGCGGCAAGAAGACCACGGGCGTGGCGCTGCAAAAGCTCAAGACGCCCCTGACGGGCGCCGCGACGCTCACCACCACGCTCAGCGTGCCCGGCGAGAAGGGCGTCCTGGTCAACGGATTCGTCGCCTTCGGGCAGGGGACCGCCGAGGCAAAGCTCGTCAAGTGCGGTATCCGCTTTCAGCCGCAAAAGGCGCAGATCACCCTGGGCCCCCTGACCGGCAAGGCGCCGGGGCGCGCCGCGGATATCAAGGCCCCCGTCGGCAAGCCGGCGCCCCTGACCGTTCGCGTGGACCTGACCGCCCGCACCGTGGTACTCACCGCCGGCGCCGCCACCGTCCGCGCCAAACTCCCCGCCGACCTGAAGCGCATCACCCACGTCGGCTTCTGCATGGACAACGCGGTAGCTGACTTCGCCCCGCTGAAGATTGAACGCGAATGACTGAACATCCACAGGAGTATCCAATGGCTTTGAATCTGAAGAGCGTCATTGCGGCCCGATTACATCTCGCGCTTGGTGTGTGCCTCCTGTTGGCCGGATTGAGCTTCCCACTTGGCCTTCATGCTGCTGACAGGGCCGGACTGATCGTGGTCGTCGATGCCGCCTCGGCGAACGATCTGCTCAAGCACACGCAGGCCCCGTCGAGCCTGGTCCACGGCCTGGTGCGAAGTTCCGCTGCCGAGACGAAGCTGCGAGGCGAACTGCTGACCGCCGGCAAGACCGGGCGCGTCACGGTCAGCGTCTGGGAGGGCAGGCGGATTCCGTTTGTGGACAACACCGTCAACGGGATCGTCTGCAAACAGACGACCGACGATATCCGCCGCGCCCTGGCGCCCTACGGGTCGGCTGTCGATGTGGGAGGAAAGGTGCTCTGGACGAAGCCTTACCCCGAGCAGATGGACGAGTGGACGCACTACCTCTACCAGCCGAACGGGAACTCGGTGTCCAAGGACATGCTGGTCGGCCCGCCGCGCCGGATCCGGTGGGTCGGCGCCCCGCGGATGCTGCGCCATCACGATCACCTGCCCAGTCTCAGCGCCATGGTCACCGCCGGGGGACGCGTCTACTACATCTTCGACGAGCAGAGCAGCGCCTCGATTCTCTTCCCCCCCAAGTGGAGCCTGATCGCCCGCGACGCGTTCAATGGCGTGGTGCTTTGGAAGAAGAGTATCCCGGAGTGGCACCCGCACTTGTGGCCCCTCAAGAGCATGCCCGCCACCCTTCCGCGCCGCATCGTCTCGGTCGGCGACGACGTCTACGTGACACTGGGCATCACGGCGCCCGTCACGCACCTGAGCGGCGTCGACGGCAAGCAGATCAAGGTCTTCGCCGGTTCCGCCAAGTGCGAGGAGATCCTCGTGACCGACGAGACGCTCTTTGCGCTGTGTCTGGTCGGCAAGGGTCCGTTGGACGATCAGGACCCCAAGCGCGGCTCTACGGGCAAGGACCCGCGCGCCACGGGTTTCCCTCTCTTGAGGAAGCTGATGGGCAGCAACAAGTCGCCCCTGTGGCTGAACGCCAAGCGCCGGCTGATCGCCTATGACGTCAAGTCGGGGCGCAAGAAGTGGCAGTCTGATGGCACGTTCGCGCCCCTCAGTTTGGCCACCGACGGCAAACGTGTTTATTCCCACAACGGCACGTGTGTTGTTGCGCTGGACTATCGTACCGGCAAGACGATCTGGGAGTCTCCGGAGATTCCCATCTGGGCCCAGTTCTACGCCAATTACGGCGCATCGCTGGTGGTGTACGACGACGTGGTTATCTTCTCCGGCGGGGAGAACTACGATTGGCAGCCGCCGGGCACGAAGAAGGGCGCAAACGATACGATGACGGCCGTCTCGGCAGTCACGGGCAAGAAGCTCTGGAGCGCGCCGCACCCGTCGTCCGGCTACCGAAGCCCGGAAGACCTCCTTGTCGCCCAGGGGTTGGTCTGGGCGCCGGATTCGATGAAGGCATCCCGTTCGACGCTCAACGGCCTGGACCCGAAGACCGGCAAGGTCGTGCGCACGGTCGATCTGAACCTGGGCCACGGGTTCCACCACCGCTGCTACGCCTCTCGCGCTACCGAGAAGTACCTGTTGGCGTCCAAGGTCGGCATCAACTGCGTCGGCTTCGACGGCAAGAGCGTGGTCAATGACCATTGGGTCCGCGGGTCCTGCGGGTTCGGCATCCTGGCGGCCAACAGCATGGTCTATGCCACGCCCGACCCCTGCAACTGCTACCCCGAGTCCAAGCTCAACGGGTTCGCCGGCCTGGCGACGGCCGACGCGGGTGTGACGGCGTACCGGAAGACGTCGGCCGCGGCGATCACGACCGAAACCGGCGAGAGCACCAGCGGCCCCTTGGCGATGGGCAAGGATGAGTGGCCCACGTACCGTGCCAACGCGGGCAGGACCTGCTCGACGCCCAATGCGCTGCCGGCATCCTTCAAGCCGGCATGGAACGTCTCTATCGGCGGCCCTTCGACAGGGCTCAGGGCAAGTAAGCTCACCGCGCCGGTCGTTGCAGGCGGCAAGGTCTTCCTTGCGTCGGTCGAGGACAACCAGGTCATCGCCGTCGACTCTGCAAGCGGCAAGAAAGCCTGGATCTATGTCACGGGCAGTCGCGTCGATTCCCCGCCGACCGTGGTGGGCAGACTCCTCTACTTCGGCTCGGCCGACGGGTACGTCACCTGCCTGAAGACCGCCACCGGCCACATGGTCTGGCGCCGTCGCATCGCCCCGACGACCGAGAAGATCGTCGACGAAGGGCGCATCGAATCGGTTTGGCCCGTCCACGGTTCGGTGACGTACCACAAGGGCCTGATCTACGCCATCGCCGGACGCAACATGTTCGTCGACGGCGGGCTCACCCTGTGCGCGCTGGATCCGCTGACCGGCCAGGCCAAGTACAGCGAGGTCCACGCCCTGGCGCCCACGGCGACCAGCGGCATGAACGCCGTGCCGTCCAAGCCCGACGTCCTGTCGGCTGACGGTGACAAGCTCACCATGCGATCTCTCGTCTACGACCTGCAGTGCCGCAAGACCAAGACCGCCACGCGCCACATCTTCGCGGTCAACGGCTATCTCAACGACACGTGGTTTCACCGCGCGTTCTGGACGTATGCGACGAGTTGGAGGGGCGGCTGCGGCGGATTCGGCAGCACGGGCAACGCCAACCACTCCGGCCGAATCATGATCTCCGACGGCGAGGACCTGTACGCCTACGGTCGCAGCAGGTACGGGTGGGGGTCGGCGTTCACCTACAACCTGTACAAGGCCCCAATGGGCAAGTCGACGGCGACCAAGACCCCCGCCCCCGCGCCGGCGAACAAGGGCAGGCGAGGCAGGAAGGGAAAGAAGCCCGGCAAGGGCAAGGGCGGAAGCAAGGCGCGCACCTGGTCCGTCGACATTCCCGTCCTGGCCCGGTCCATCATCAAGGCCGGTGACAAGCTGATCGTCGCCGGCCCCCGGAAGCTCTACGACGAGAGCGCCGCTATCCAGACGATGGAGGCCGCCTCGACGTCCAGCAAGATCGCGGCCCAGGCCCGGAACTGGAACACCCGGGCCGACCTGCTGGTGATCTCGGCGGCTGACGGCAAGGTCGTCAAGACGGTCAAGTTCGACTTCGCGCCGGTCTGGGATGGAATCGCCGTCGCCGAGGGCGCCCTGTTCGTCTCCGGCACCAACGGTGTGCTGTACCGGTTGCAGTAGGCTGCCGACGAGAGGACATCGTACACTGCGAGCCCTTGCTGAAGAAGGTCACCCTCGACGTGACAAAGACCTGCTCGTCGATGTCCCCGGATCGCCATGCCCCTTGAGAATCCGCGGGATTGAGGCTATATTCCGTCTATGAACACTAAACATATACTACTTATTCTGACGGGCATTGGCGTTCTTTCCGGTAACGCGTTTTCCGCCAAGCGGGACACCGGCGCCAAACCGTCGCGTACGATCACGTACAAGACCGTCGGGGACATGGAGCTCAAGCTCCACGTGTTCGATCCTCCCGCCACGACGAAAAAGCCCATGCCCGCCATCGTCTTCTTCTTCGGCGGGGGCTGGAGCGGCGGAAGCCCGGGCCAGTTCTACCACCAGAGCAAGTACCTTGCCCAGCACGGCGTTCTGGCGATATCGGCGGAGTACCGGACGAAGAAGCGGGGCGGCGTGCAGCCGTCCGAATGCGTCAAAGACGGGAAAGCTGCTATCCGGTACGTCCGCGCCCACGCCAAGGAACTCGGCGTCGATCCGAAGCGCATCGCCTCAGGCGGCGGGTCGGCGGGCGGTCATGTCGCTGCGGCCACCGGTACGGTCAAAGGGTTCGAGCACACCGATGAGGACATGTCCGTCAGCTCGCGCCCCAACGCGATGGTCCTGTTCAATCCGGTATACGACAACAGCGAGAACGGATACGGGCACAGCCGCGTCAAGGAATACTGGAAGGAGTTCTCGCCATTCCACAACATCGACAAGGATACGCCGCCGGCGATCGTGTTCTTCGGCTCGGCGGAGAAGCTGGTCAAGATCCCCGTGATGAAGGCGTTCAAGGCGAAGATGGAATCGTTCGGGATCACGTCGGAGCTCACGATCTACGAGGGGCCCGGGCACGGCTTCTTCAATTACGGCAGGGACAAGAACAAGTGGTTCCTTGCGACGATGACCGAAACCCACGACTTTCTGAGGAAGCTCGGCTGGATCAGCGGCGCGGCGACCGTTGAGGCGTACATCGGCGTCAAGCCCGGCGGCGCGGGCGCAAGTGCAAAGCGCACGCCGCTCTTCGACGGGAAGACCCTCAAGGGCTGGGACATCATCAAGTGCGAAGCCGAGGTCAGCGAGGGCGACATTCTCATCACGGCCGGCAACGGTCTGGTCCAGACGAAGAAGAAGTACAAGGACTTCATTCTCGAATTCGACTGGAAGCACCTCGATGAGAAGTTCTGGGACAGCGGCGTGTACTTCCGCTATGTCAAGGTGCCCGCAAACCGCCCCTGGCCCCGCGGCTACCAGGCGAACCTCCGCAAGGACATGGAAGGGAACGTCGGCGGGATCAAGGGGGCCGTGAGCAAGGGCCTGTTCAAGCCGGGCCAGTGGAACACGTTCAAGCTCACGGTCAAGGGGGCGGATGTCGCACTCGAGATCAACGGCACCAGTGCGTGGAAGGCCACCGGGCTGAAGTTCCTCGACGCCGGCTACATCGCCCTGCAAGCCGAAGTGCCCCAGGGCGGCAAGCACCGCTTCCGGAATATCTACATCACAGAGCTTGGGCAGTAGGGCGGGCGGAAGCCGAGATTGCGAAGCCGCAAGCGGGGGGGGGGGGGGCCCCCCCCCCCGGGGGCCCCGGGGGGGGGGGGCCCCTGGGGGGGGGGGGGGGGGCCGCCCCCCACCCCCCCCGCCCCCCCGGCCCGCGCCCGCCCCCCCCCCCCCCCCCCCCGGCGGGGGGCTTCGCACGAATGGATCGGGGCGTTTGACCCGCACAAGAGCCAATAGAAAAGTATCTATAAATAGCGGTGCTCCCCCGGACCGGGGCGCTTTACACTGTAAAGGTCGTCAAGGGGCTCTGACGGGGAGAGCAGGGGAAGGAATGCAACATATCATGTTGGTTAGCAAGTAGTTATGCGTCCTCCCGTCCGGCGGCGTCAGGGGCTTTACACGCGCAGAATGTAAACCTCCGCCCTGGTATTGGCGGGAGAGACGAAATGCAGGTCCGGCGGGCGTTACGGCGCCAGGTCGTACTGCTTGCCGGCTTCGGTCTCGAAGCTCAGGCGCTCGGGGTCGGGTCGGTCGGCGGGGACGGGCTGGCCTTCGCAGGTGACCGTCAGGGGCGTCGCGGACCGCAGGCGGCAGGGCAGGCCCAGGGCGGACCGGACTGCAGCGCGGACCACGGCCCCGCCGGACCAGGCGATGTCGACCTCGAACCCGCCGCGGGCCCGCAGGCCTCGGACGGACCCCTCGGGCCAGGCGGTCGGCAGGGCCGGCAGCAGGTCGATCTCGCTGTCGGTCATCCGCGGGGCGCCGCGGTTGTCGCGGTCGGGGCCGGTGGCGGGGGAGTGGGACTGCAGGAGCATCTCGGCGATCGCGGCGGTCGCGCCGAAGCTGCCGTCGACCTGCGGGGCCTTGAAGCAGCGGGACCAGAGGTTCGGGCACGTCTGCATGCCGATGAGGTTCCGCAGGCACCGCTCGGCGTGGTCGCCGTCGCGCAGGCGGGCCCAGCAGGCGGCTTTCCACGTCATCGAGAAGCCCGTCGAGGTGTCGCCTCGCTCGGTCAGCGAGACGGCGGCCGCGCGGGCGAGGTCCGGCGTGGCGGCGGGGGTGATCTGGTCGCTGGGGAACAGGCCGTACATGTGCGAGATGTGACGGTGCTGCAACTCCAGGTCGCCCCAGTCGCCGAGCCATTCCTGAAGGTTGCCCCGCCCCCCGATCTGCATCGGCGCCAGGCGGGCCCGCGTCTCGATGCAGCGCGCGGCGAAGTCGGCGTCCTGGTCGAGGACCTCCGCGGCGGCGGCGCAGGCGTCAAACAGGTCGCGCAGGATCTGCATGTCCATCGTGGGCCCGGCGCAGATCGTCAGGCCGGGCATGCGGAAGTTGACGTACGTGTCGTAGTACTTCTTGTTGCCCGGATACGCCGGGAAGCTCTCGGGCGAATTGGCCGGACAGGTGACCAGCCAGCCGCGCTCCGGATGCTCGACCAGCGTGTCGAAGAAGAACTCGGCGGCCCCCTTGAATAGCGGATAGACCGCGCGGAGGTAATCGGCATCGCCGCTGTAGAGGTAGTGCTCCCACAGGTGCCTGCACAGCCACGCCCCGCCCACCGTAAACGTGCCCCACGCCGCCCCGTCCATCGGCGCCGCTGCCATCCACAGGTCCGCGTTCTGGTGGAAGACCCACCCGCCGGCGGCGTAGTGGCGTCGCGCGACGGTCGCACCGGTAACCGACAGGTCGCGGACCATCTGCGTCAGGGGCCCGACGCATTCGGCCAGGTTGGCGACCTCGGCGGGCCAGTAGTTCATCTCGAGGTTGATGTTCGTGGTGTACTTGCTCTCCCAGGAGGGGTTGAGGCTCTCGTTCCAGATACCCTGGAGGTTCGGCGGGACGCAACCGGGGCGGCTTGAGCCCATCAGCAGGTAGCGCCCGTACTGGAACAGCAGGGCGGCCAGTTGCGGGTCCGAGCCGCCGGCGACGTGGGCGGCCAGCCGTTCGTCGGTCGGCCCGGCGGCGGCGTCGGTGGCGGGAAGCTGCAGGTCCACGCGCCCGAACAGGGCCCGGTGGTCCGTCACGTGGTCGTCGCGGATCGCGGCGAACGGCTTGTCGCCGAGGGCCGCCCAGTACTCGCGGACCCTTGCGGCGGGGTCGGCGGACAGGTCGGCGTAGCTGGTGTAGTTGGTGGCTGCGACGATGAGGAAGGTCACCGCGTCGGCGCCGTCGATGACGAGGCCGCCGTCGGTTTCGGTGACGCTTCCGCCTTCGGCGACGGCGCGGACGCGGGCCTCGTACCTGACGCGTCCTTCGATGCCGAGGAAGTCGCTGGTCTTACCGCGGACCACCAGCAGGCCCTCTTCGATCGTGACGGCGGACTGGTCCTCAATGCCGACCAGGGCGGCCCGGCACGACACGGCGCCGGGGGCGTCGGCCGTCACGCGGACGACGATGGCCTGGTCCGGCGCGCTGGCGAAGACCTCGCGCGTGAACGTCACGTCGCCCGCGCGATAGGTCGTCGCGGCGATCCCCGTCGACAGGTCCAACTGGCGCCGATAGTCGGTCGGGGCGTCGTGGCCCGCGAAGGTCAATTCCAGGTCCGCCAGCGGCTGATACTTCATCTGCTCGATGGGCTCGCCCGTCATCTTCTCGTGGAACAGGGCGTTGGCCTTGAAGTGCTCGCCGGCGAAGATCAGGCGGCGGACTTCGTCCAGCACGCCGGGTTCGACGTCGCGTGACTGGTCCCACGGCCCGCCGGTCCAGACGGTTTCCTCGTTGAACTGGATGCGTTCGTTGCCCGGGCGGCCGAACACCATCGCGCCGAGCCGCCCGTTGCCCACGGGCAGGGCATCGTCCCAGAGGGCGGCCGGCTCGCGATACCACATCATCGTCGCGCCACATGCAGTGTCTGACATAGCGTGCTCCTGTAAGGGCGTCCACTTTACCAGCGGGCGAGGCGGGGCGGTAGGGCGTGCAACTCGTTGCACGCGAGAGGGCTGGGTATTCGTTCCGCGTGCAAGCACGTTGCACGCCCTACGCCTATGCGTTAGTCTGAGCAGCGAGACGATTTCAACCCGAAGAAGAAGGACGACACAGATGAAGACATCGCGTATTGCCATATTGGTCGCATGCGTACTGGCCGCCTCGATTGCCGCCCCCCTTTCCGCGGCCGACAAGTCGGCCAAGCCCGTCAAGGCCAAGCGACCCCGCAAGGTCAACCCGGTCTTCAAGCCGATCACCGACACGCCGGGCCTGCCGCGCGTGCTGCTGATCGGCGACTCGATCTCCATCGGGTACACCCTGGCGACCCGCGAACTGCTCAAGGGCAAGGTCAACGTGCACCGCATACCCACCAACGGCGGTCCGACCACCCGGGGGCTGACCGAGCTGGACAAGTGGCTGGGCAAGGGCAAGTGGGACGTGATCCACTTCAACTGGGGCCTGCACGACCTGAAGTACATGGATCCGAAATCCAGGAAGCTGGTCCCGGTGTCCAAGGGCGCCCAGCAGGTGCCGATCGCCCAGTACGAGAAGAACCTCGTCCAGTTGGTCAAGCGAATGAAGAAGACCGGCGCGACGCTGATCTTCGCGACCACCACGCCCGTGCCCGAGGGAGCAGCCGGGCGGGTGTGCGGCGATGCGAAGACGTACAATGCCGTCGCCCTCAAGGTCGCCAAGGCCCACGAGGTCGCCGTCAACGACCTGTACGCGTTCATCCTTCCCAAGCTCAAGACCGCCCAGCGACGGGCCGACGTGCACTTCCTGCCGGAAGGCTCAAAGGCCCTGGCAACCCAGGTCGCCAAGCACATCACCGCCGCCCTGGCCCGCAAGCCGGCCGGAAAAAAGCCCAAGTAACGCCCGGTCAATCGCCCCGGGGGGCATCGCAGCTCGCTAAGGTCATTTCCGTAGGGGTGTTGCATCTTCAGCGTGCGACGGGGGGGGGCAGGACGCGGGCCACAGGAATACGGGCCGTTATCCTTCTTGAATCACACGTACACGCATGCTTAATGGCGTCATAGGACGGAAAAAACCTGGCATTCTCGGGGTTTTACCTCTTGCCAAAACCGCGAAGCGTGCTATAATAGTATGTTATGGAGTTCGATTGCTGGTGCGTTGCCCCCAGTGTATGTGATGCACTTCTATGGATGGGTCGGGCGGCACGAGCAGTAGAGGCATGTGATGAAGGAGACGTAGGATGAAGACGGTACTGTTTACCCCCGCGATGTGTGTGCTGGTAGCGTTTGGGTTGCTGGCATTCGTTCAGCCCGGTGAGGTGAGGGCTGTTTCCGTTCCCACCAATGGCGACGGCCTGATTAACCTCCAGGCGTTCAAACTCGCCGGAGGAGGCGGATCCAACGACCACGACCTGAACTCCACCAACGAGACGATTGAAATCTGGGATGCGCTGGATGCCGGCCAGGGCCCGATCGTCACCCTTCCCAAGTTCAGGTACAATATCCAGAACCTCTACAGGAACACGACCGCGGCCACGATTAATTACGACGGTGGTAACGATTTCGGCGGGGACAGCGGGTGGGGAACCATTGGCGCCGGCGTGGGCGGCAATGATTTCAGTGTGCGCGCCAGGGGCTTCCTGAGGTTCAACGATGCCGGGACCTATTCGATAGCCGCCGGGAGCGACGACGGCCGGCAGTTGACGTTGACTCACGACAGCGGCTCCTCGGTGTACGCGGGGTTCACCGCCACCGGCGGGCAGCTTTCGACCCCGCCGACCGGAGGCAACACGGTCGGTTTCAACGGCACGACCGGCCACAACCGAAGCGTGGGCGTGTTCACTGTCGCGGAGGACGAGGTACTCGAACTTAACTCCTTCTTCTTCGAGCGCAGCGGCGGGGATTCGTTCGAAGTATCGATCAAGGCCGGCAGCGACACCACTTTCGGCGGCACGGGCGACGGCTGGGCCCTGCTGACTGACGGCGTTGCGAATATCGACGTGTCGACGACCAACGCCTTCGCCGACAATCTCCTCAACGTCGATGCGTTTGAGCTTCACGGCGGTGCGAACGACGGACAACTCAACAATACTGCCGAAGCTGGATCGCTCTGGACCTACATTGACGCGAATCCCGGGTTCACCGGCGGTTTGGCTGTCCCCCAGAACAAGATCTACAACGTTGCGAACCGCGCCTCGGACCAGGACGTTGACGTGAACTACGTTGGCGGCGGTGGGGGCTCGAGTTTCCCGGGGGACAAGGCCTATGCGAGCATTAACAACGACGGCCCCGGCGGCGCCGGCGGGCCCATCACCGGCGGGAATGACTTCAGCGTGCGGGCCAACGCGCTGCTGGAGTTCACCGTCGGCGGGACCTACTCGATTGCCGCCCTCAGTGACGACGGCCGGTGGCTCCAACTTCAGAATCCTGACGGGTCTCCCTTCAGTTTCAGCGCCCACGGCGGCCAGATTGACAGCGGCAGTGGAACCGGCACGGACTTCCTTCAGAAGAACGGCACGACCGGTCATGACCACAGTTCCGGCGTGTTCACCGTCGCTGCCGGCGACGTGCTCGTCCTCAACTCGCTGTTCTTCGAGCGTGGCGGCGGCGATGCGTTTGAGATCGCGCTCAAGGCCGGAAGTGACACCAACTTCGGCGGGACCGGCGACGGGTGGCAGTTGCTGACCGATGGCGTCCTCGGCGTCCGGGTCAGTTCGGCCGTCCCCGAGCCGATGACGATGCTGGCGGTGGGGATGAGTGTTGCGGGCCTCGGCGGATACATCCGCAAGCGTCGTAGATCCTAAGCCTGACGAAGGGCCGGCGCGCCTGAGGCGTCAGCGGCCCCTGAGAATCACCAGGCCCCGCCGGTCCTTCGCGGATCGGCGGGGCCTTTCGCTTTCCGGCGGACCATCGTGCCGGAGTCGTAGGGCGTGCAACTCGCTTGCACGCGGGGCGAACAGACGATCCGTTTCCGCGTGCAAGCGAGTTGCACGCCCTACTTACTCTGTGTCACGGCGCCGGCAAACGCCCACAGGTTCCATCCTGTGGGGTATCCGCGACTGATACTCCGTCAACTTCGCCGATACCCCACGGGGTGGAACCCGTGGGCGTTTGACGCTGGGCGCCGGGTGCCGTGGTTTGACGCGACTTGTCAGGGCGTAGTCCGCAGGACGAAGACCGAAGCGGCAACCACGTGGCACCGCGGTTGGACTACTTCCCGCCGGCGACCGGGGCCCCGCCCGGGGCGGCCTTCTTGAGGATCTCCGCCACGCCGATGTAGTCGGGGGCCTTGTCGCGGCGGTCGATCTGTTTGAGGGCGGACAGGATCTTCAGGTAGTCCGGGTCGGTCTTGTCGGCGAAGATCGCCTTGCCGCCTGCGCCCTTGCACAGGTCCCATCCGCCGGCCGCCTTGGCCAGCGGCGCCTGCGCCGCGGCGCTGTGCGTCGGTTCGGACAGGTTCATGTGCCGCACCCGCATGCCGCTGTCAGCCACGCCCCAGTCGCCCGGCTTGTTGCCCCCCACGTGGACCGCGACGTGGTTCCGGTTCAGCCCGGACTTCGCGTCGGGCCGGTCCAGGCCGGTGTGGCAGGTCACGCAGCGGCGCCTGTGCACGTCGGCAAGGGCCTTGCGGGCGGCGCCGGCCAGGTGCGTGGGCGACTTCTGGCGATAGTGGGAGTAGTAGGGCACGTTCGAGTCGATCCACAGGAAGATCTTCAACTGGTCCTCGAACGGGATCGCCTTCTTCGAGTGCTTCGGATCCCGGACGTGGCGGGCCATCTTGCTCAGCAGGCTGCCCCTGCTCAGCGGCGCCTGTTCGTCGCAGTCGTTGGTCGGCTGGGCGTGGGTGCGCCCCGTGCCGGGCTGGAAGTGAACCAGCATCCGGTCGGTCAGTTCCATGTAGGACATGTTGTAGACCGTCGTGCGGGCGCCGGTGAGGTTCAGATTGCTCTTGGGTCTGGGCCCGCTGTGGCAGCGGACGCAGTACTTGTCCAAGACCGGCTGGACCACCGCCTCGTACTCGATGATGCCGTTCGTGCCCCACTTGGGCATCCGGGGACGGACCGGGGCCTTGCGGGCGGCGATCGACAGCTTGCGGGTCTTCGACGCGGTAATGCCCTTTCGCTGCTCGTGACAGCCGATGCAACTGCGGACCTCGCCGGGCATGGTGTGGAAGTCCGAGCCCTGGGTCATGAGCATCTGCCCGTCCTTGTCGAGCACGTGGAAGTAGAGGCTCCGCAGTGCGGGGACCTCGAACTTGGCCGACCCGTCGTCCTCGACGGGCACGAGCCCCACACAGCGGTTGACGTACCAGATCGTCCCCACGCCGATCGCCCCGCCGCGCCCGTGCGAGTGGGTGACCTGCTCCATGACGGCGAGGTACTTGACCTGCCCGCGCTTGATCTCCGGCTCGATGCCCTGGTAGACGTCCTCCATCACGAGGGTCGATTTCTGGGTCCAGTCGGGGTCCGTCAGCAGGCGCTGGTGCAGGTCCACGCCGCGAACCCAGTTGGGCGTGGTGGTGCGGTCGGGAATCACGGGCGGTCTCTTGCGGGCGACGAACGGCTGGGCCGAGTGTACGCCGCGCTTGCCGGCCGGGCCGATAACGCACTTCTTGTTGCCCGCGCGGTCAATCAGATACAGCCCCGCGCTGGCGTCGCGTCGGCCCTTGCTTGTGCACGTCCCGCCGTAGGAGGCCAGGAACAACTGCTCGTTGAGCGGATAGGGGTCCTGGTAGGCGTACTGCGGCGGGCGGTCGCCCACCGATGCCGTGTCGTGTGTCAGGCGCCGGAAGCCCAGCCCGTCGGGCGTCTCCTTGCCCTGCCCGTTCCACATCAGGCCCACCAGCCCCGCCGTATTGCCGTGGTGCGGGCCGAATACGCACATGACCTCCGGGCGGCCGGGAACGTGACGCGGCTTGTAGAACGCGCGGGGGTCGATCACCGTGTTGCCGAAGTACAGGTCGATCGCCGTCCCGTCGGGGTTCTGCACCCAGATCGCGTGACGGTTGAACACGTTCTTGTTCACGCCGTAGTCCCAGCGGGCGAAGATCACCCTGCCGTCGTTCATGATCGTCGGGCTGTTGTCGATGGTCAGGTTCGCCGAGACCATCTTGCGGTTGGCCCCGTCGGCGTCGCAGATAAACAGCAGGCGTCTGGGCCCGCCGCCCTTGCAGGGGGACTGGCCCACGTCGTCGTCGAAGAAGACCACGCGCCCGTCGGGCATCTCGCAGGGCGACTGGCCGCGGTGCAGCACGCGGAAGTTCTTTCCGTCGCTCCCGACGGCCATGATCCGACCGCCCCCGCCGATGTAGATCGTCTTGGCGTCCCACGAGAGGTTGATCTCGTGGGCCCGCGCGTTGCCCATCTCGTACAGCGTGGCCAGCGTCCCGGACTCGGGATTAAACGTGCGAATGCGTGCCGAACCGGCCCCCGTTCCGGTGAACTGCATCGCGTCGTTCCTGTACGTCTCGCGTTCGAGGAAGACCAGGGGGGGCAGTTCGCGGATGGTCCGGCTCCAGACCCCGTCCAGGGCGTCGGCGGCTGCGAGGACCTCGCTGCACATCGGCTCGCCGGTGGTGAGGATCTTCGCCAGCAGGGGCCTGACGGTCTTTTCCAGTTCAGCCAGCCGTGCGGCGTGGCGCCGGCCTTCCGGAGAGGTCGGGTACTTGGCCAGAGCCTTCTCCATCGCGGGCACGATCCGCCCTTGCGAATCCCTGACCGCCGTCTCCACGCCGGGCATGGGCTCGGGATGGAACTTCAGCGCCGCCAGCCGCTGCAAAGACGCCTCGTAGCGCTCGACCAGCGATAGCTTCTTCGACGACGCCGGATTCTGGACGCAGTAGGGCACGTCGGTTATCCGGTCGATCTCCAGCGGGCGCCACAACCCCTCGAACCCCTTCTCACGTCGGAGCGACGGGCTCAGCCCGGTGATCGTGAACGCAAAGCCGTACGCCTGCCGGTTGTTCGTCAGCTTGGCCCAGAAGTGGTTCGTGCCTTTGTTCAGCTTGACCATGACGGGGCGCGGCATGTCGCCGCGGCCTTCCCACCGCTGGATCTCCTTGCCGTTGACACTCCAGGCGTACCGCCCCGTGCGGCGCCAGTGTTCCATGCCCTTCTCGCCCATGCGCCGGTCGGCTTCCGGGGCGCGGAGGACGAAGTCGATCTCCACCTCGACGGGGCTGCCGGCGGTGAGGGTGCGGTAGATGTACTGAGTCTCGCCCGCCGAGGGCGCCGGGCCGCGGGGCAACTCCTGGTAATAGCCGTCAATCCACTCCGTGTGCGGCGTCCAGCGGCGGACGGCGGTCGGATCGATCGGGAAGTTCGGCGCCGGGTACGGCTTGGTCAGGCGAATCGCATTGCCTCCCGCCTTGACGTCCTTCTCGACGTCAAACGCATGAGCGAAGCTCGAGGCCACGTTGTCCATCCAGTTCAGCAGCGGGCCCTGGTCGCGGAACGGGCCGATGCGATGCCACGTCCCCAGGCGCACGCCGGCCTCGGTCAGCGCCTTGCGAAGGGCCTCGGCGCGGATCTGCGGGGCCAGCACCTTGGCTCGGACCGCCCGCAAGGCCGCGTCCGCCTGCTCGGCCGACTGTGGGGCAGCGGCCTGAGACAGCGACCGAACGGCCAGAAGGCACGCGACAACCGCTGACACAGTCAATGCCTGTCTCAGGTTCCTGCGCGAGGAACACACCGCACTCAATGACTTCAACATACTCATCCTTGCTCCCGCGATCCTTCTTCAATGATGGACGGATACCTTGCATTTAACGCCCGCCGTCGAGAGAGGTTGTGCCTCTTTTCTCGCCCTTGAACTTGTCGTCGCTTCCACGTTTAGCGGCGGAGCTTGCTCCGCGTGTGCTCTTGCGTGATGTGCAGTGCGTTCGTGGCGCGTAGCGCGATCTGAGGTCTTCGGCGTCCCGATGTACATCGGGAC
>CAZVEV010000016.1:0-5488 GCA_964625865.1 uncultured Planctomycetaceae bacterium
ACCAAAGGCCACGCGATTGACAATGGTCGAGATGCTGCGCTTGACCTCGGCGATATCAAGAGCTGCGAGTCGGTGGGCATCCAGTACGACCTGCTGGAACTGCCCGCCGAGATGACCCAAGAGGAGTTGATCGCAAAGGTCGGCGAACTGAACAACGACCCTGCCGTCAGCGGGCTGATCCTCCAGATGCCCGTCCCGCCCCAGATCGACGCCCGCAAGGTCCAGGTCGCCATCTCGCCGGCCAAGGACGTCGAGGGCATGGGCCCGCAGAACATGGGACAGTTGTTCTACGGCGGGGGCCTGGTCGCCCCGTGCACGCCGATGGCCGCGGTCGAACTGCTCAACAGCGCGTGCGACGACCTGGCGGGCAAGGAGACGGTGATCGTCGGGCACAGTGAGATCGTGGGCAAGCCCATCGCGATGATCCTGCTGCAGAGCCTCCGCGAGAGCCCCACCGTCACCACCTGTCACATCGCCACGAAGGACCTGGCCGCCCATACGCGGCGGGCCGAGGTGCTCATCGTTGCCGCCGGCGTCTCCGGGGCCAAGTGGCAGGGCTACAACCGTCGCAAGAAGGCCGGCGAGGACGTGGACCTGCCCGACCTGTCGCCCCTGATCTCCGCCGATATGCTCGCCGAAGGCGCCATCGTGATCGACGTGGCGATCAACCGGATTCCCAAGGGCTTCGACGACAAGGGCGATCCGATCAAGAACGACAAGGGCCGAAACGCCATGAAGACCGTCGGCGACGTGGACTACGAGGGCGCGCTGGAGAAGGTCGCCGCAATCACCCCCGTGCCCGGCGGGGTCGGCCCCGTGACGGTAGCCATGCTGCTGCGGAACACCATCGCATGCGCCAAGGCCGGCGCATGAGAACACGAGTTGGCATGGTTTAAGAGACGACAGCCGTTGCACACGCAGGTGCCCGTAGCCGGTGGCCCGTTTCTGCTGCCGCGGAGGCCTGCTGACACGGTGGCACGTTCTTCTGATCCCTTTAGTCTCATAATCCGCGTATCCCCGTCGTTGTTGTTTCTTGTCGTGTCCGGGCTTGGCGCCCTCCGGAAAGAAAGGGCGCATACGGACGCCTTGATGCCTCGGTACTCACCACGTCTTCAGTCGCGGATCGAACGGTAGGGGCATCGGGGACGGTCTGTTGGCGGCGGAAACGGTCAAGCGGAGGCTGGATCGCTGAAGCGACCGGCCCGATCGATGCGCACGACAGGAGCTTGCCCTCCCGCGCCCCTCGTTGACAAGGTCTGGCGCGCGGGGCGACAATGGCTCGCATGGCCCAGGCGCAAGAGCCGGACAACGTGAAGCTTATCTGCGGCATGATTTCGGCGGACCGCGAACTGTTCGAACGGGCGGAGTATGAACTCGCCGACGCCTTCGGGCCCATCGACGTGACAAGCAACATCATGCCGTTCGACATGACGCACTACTACGACGAGCAGATGGGCTCGCCGCTGTGGCGCATGTTCATCAGCTTCGCCCGCCCGGTGGCCCCCGACGTGCTGGCCGACGTCAAGCAGCGGACCAACGCCATCGAGGCCGAGATCGCCGCCACGCATGCCGGACCCGATTACGCCCCCCGCCCGATCAACCTGGACCCGGGCTATATCGAGTCGTCGAAGCTCGTGTTGGCGAGCATGAAGAACTTCTCGCACCGCATCTACCTGCGCCACGGCGTGTACGCGGAGGTGACGCTGATGTACCGCAAGGGCGCGTGGGAGGGCCTGGAGTGGACCTTCCCCGATTACGCGTCCGGGCGATATGACGCCTTCCTGACCGATGCCAGAAGCCGCCTGGCCCGAGGCGGGGGCAAGGGGGAGAAGCCATGATGGTCCAGGCGGCGGCAGCGACGGCGGGGGCGGCGGCGGGTGTCTGCTTCTTCGCGACGATCCTCACCCGGCGCATCGCCCGGCGGACGGGCATGCTCGACCGTCCGGGCGGTCACAAGGCCCACGGCCGCGTCGTGCCCCTGCTCGGCGGGTGCGCGATCTTCGTCGCAATCGCCCTGCCTGTTCTGGTCGCGACCGCCCTGGCGAGCCTGTGGAGCCGTTCGGGCGCGCCGGCGTGGCTGCCGGACGACCTGGCGCGCCATATTCCCGGCGCGGCGCGGAAGGTCCCGATGGCGCTGGGCATCCTTGCCGGGGCTGCCGTCCTGCACGTAATGGGACTCCTCGACGACCGCAAGGGCCTGGGCCCGTGGACGAAACTCGCCGTCCAGTTCATCGTCGCCGCCGCCGTGACGGGCTTGTGCGGCGTTCGCGTGCTGACGGTGGCCGGCGAAGCCGTCAGCGTCGTCGTCTCGACGCTCTGGCTGGTAGCGGTCATCAACGCGCTGAACTTCCTGGACAACATGGACGGCCTGTCGGCGGGGGTCGGGGCGATCTGCGCCGCGGGCCTGCTGGGGGTAGCCGCGGTGATGGGACAGGTGTTCGTCTCGGCGTGGCTGTGCCTGCTGCTGGGGGCCCTGCTGGGCTTCCTGCCCCACAACCTGCCTCCCGCACGGTCGTTCATGGGCGATTCCGGCTCGCTGGTGATCGGCTACTTCCTGGGCGTGCTGACCTGCCTGACGACCTTCGTCGCCCCGGGTCAAACTTACTACCTGTACGGCATCTTCGTGCCGCTTGCCCTGCTGGCCGTGCCCCTGTACGACACGCTGAGCGTGATCGTGCTTCGCCTGCGGGAAGGCGTCAGCCCGCTGGCCGGCGACAGGAGGCACTTCTCGCACCGTCTGGTGCGGCGCGGCATAACGACGTGGCGGGCCCTTGGGACGATCTACCTGTGCACGGCGGTGACGGCCGCCTCGGCCTGCCTGCTCGCACTGGTCCGGAGCAACCTCGCGGCCGTGCTGGTCTTCGTTCAGGTCGCGGGGATTCTCCTGATCGTCGCCCTGCTGGAGGCGGGAGGGCGGCCATGACGCGGCGGGCCCCATCGCGCGCGGGTCCTGACGCGACGAGCGATCGCGGACGACGGCTTCGACGCATTGCGCTGGCGACGCTGCTGGCCTGCGTGGGTGCCAGACCCTTGCTGTCGGAAGTCCCCTACGCCGTCTCGACGCTCAAGACCCCCCCGCCGCGAGGCGAGCAGGCCCCCACCGTCCACGCGCGACCGGCCAATCCCAGCGGCGTCCTTCGTGTGGGGCTCGCCTGCGTGCTCCTGGCGGCGGCGGCGCTTTGGCTGGCCGCCGAGGCACGAACAGGCGCCCTGGAGATTCGTCACAAGTGGCTTGGGGCGCTGATGGGGGCCTTTGCACTGTGGTCGCTGGCATCGGTGTTTGGGGCGGCCAACAGGCATGCGGCCTGGACGGCATGGATCGAGCAGGTCTCGCTGATGACGGCATGCTTCACCGCCGCCCAGATGTGCCGCCGCCCCCGCGCCAGGGACCTCCTGCTGGCGACGGTTGTCGCCGCCTGCGCCGTGCTGGTCGTCAAGAGCGCGTGGCAGGTGGGCGTGGAGTTCCCCGCCAGTCGGATGGCGTGGGCAGACAACAGGGACAAGCTGCTGACAGAGGCCGGCTATGCCCCGGACTCGCACCACGCGCGAATGCTCGAAAAACGCATGCTCGCCGACACGCCGACGGGCTTCGGGGGCCTGTCCAACCCGTTCGCGTCGATGATGATCGTGCTGTCAGCCGCCGCGGCAGCGGTGGCGGCCCAACGATTCGCCGCCGCCCGGGCCAGCCGCCCAAAGGCATCAAACGCCAAGCGCGGGGAGATCCACCTGCCAACACTGTCCGCCGTGCTTACCGCAGCGCTCGCGGCGGCGGGGCTGGCCGTGGTCCTGCTGACGCGAAGTCGCGGGGCTGTCGCGGCGCTGATCATCGTCGCCGCGGGCGCCGCCGGCGTCTGGCGATGGCGCAAGGCGCTGGGGCGACACTGGCGAAAGACGATCCTGGTCGTCGGGGCGATCCTGATCCTCGGCGCCGGTGCGGTGGTTGGTCACGGACTGTCCCACGATTCCCTGCCCACGCGGACGATGACCTTCCGCTGGTACTACTGGACCGGCTCGGCCGGGATCATCGGCGAGAGCCCGGGCCTCGGCGCCGGGCCGGGCAACTTCCCAAACGCCTACCTCCCCCACCGGCGCGTCGAAGCCGAAGAGTCCATCAAGATGCCCCACAACTTCGCCGTCGGCGCCCTGTGCCAATACGGGCTGCCCGGCGGGTTGTGCTTCGTGGCGATCGTGTTGTGGGTGCTCGTGGCAGCGTCGTACCCGGCCCGCAAACAGCCGGACCAAGAAGCCAACAACGTGCCCTCGCCTCTGTCCCCACAGGGGCGCGCTGCGATCCTGGCCGGTGTGCCCGCGTTGGCGCTGGTCGGTCGCTGGCTGTCCCATAGTCCCGGCGACGGTGGGGCCGTCCTGATCCTGGACGTGATCGTGCCGGCAGTTCTGTCCGGTGCGGCGTTGGCGTGGGCCCTGTGGCGAGGCGGGGCCGCACGACGCGGCGCGCCCCTGTCACCGGCGGCGCGGATCCTGCTGGGTGCGGGCCTGGGCGGCTTCGTCCTGCACAACGGCGTGACGTTCTCACTGTGGATGCCCGGCGCGGCGATGGTGTTCTGGGTGCTGGCCGGACTGGGCCTCTCACAAGCGCCCGCCCCGGCGGCGTGGCGGCTCGCGCGGGCCCGCTGGGCGGTGGCCCTCGTCGCTGCCGCAGGCGTCGCCGCCGCCACAGTCTGCCTCTTTCCGCCCCGGGCCGGCGCCCTGGTGCAGACGCGCCGGATGGCCGCTCGCGTCAATGCGGACGACCTGCGCGGAGCGCTCGGGCGGGCTGAACGGGCCGCCCGGGCCGACGGCGGCGACCTGACGGCCGCCCTGGACGCGGCAACGCTGGCGATGCACACCGTTCCCCGCGCGCGGTCCGGCGCCGAGGCCGGGCGACTGCTCAACGCCGCGCTGCGATGGGCCAACCAGGCGATTCGGTGCGACGAGGCCGACGCCCGGGGATACCGGATTGCTGCCGAGGCGCTGACCGCCCTGGGAACGGGCAGCAACTGGCGCCGCGCGCTGGACCACATGGCTCGCGCGGTGGACCTGGACCCGATGAACATGCGCCTGCGGATCAGCTACGCCGAGATGCTCGACGCCGCCGACCGCAACGCCGAGTGCCTCGAGCAGATCCGCCAAGTGCTCACTATCGACGCCAACTTGCCCCACGCCGGCCGCGAAGGAGGCAGCCCGATGCGCCTGTCGGAGAAGGAACTGGCGGACCTGGAGGAACTCCGACGGAAGGCGGAAACGACAGGGGCCAGGGGATAGAGGTTCCGCTTCGGACTGGCGCGGGTGCCGTCGTTTGACGCGAAGCGGCAACCACGTCTCGCCGAACCGTCCCGCCGCCCCCCTCACGTGGTTGCCGCTGCGCGTCAAGCCACGGCACCCCGCTTGCGGACATCGAAAAGCCTCGACGAGAAAGAACCCCGCACGACGTGCAACTCGCTTGCCTGCGAAGCGAAGACCCAAGTCCGCCCCGCGTGCAAGCGAGTTG
>CAZVEV010000016.1:5498-40969 GCA_964625865.1 uncultured Planctomycetaceae bacterium
GCATCTCGTTTGCTTGTTTTGCTATGACCCATGGCCGCCGGGGGTGCTTGTGTTTTGCACGCCCTACTGCTACTGCTGCTTCATTTCCTCGAGAATCTCTTCGGAGACTTCGAAGTTGGCATAGACGTTCTGGACGTCGTCGTGGTCTTCGAGGGACTCCATCATGCCGAGGACCTGCTTGGCCTTGTCGCGCTGAATGGCGATCGTGTTGGTGGGGATCATGGCGATTTCGGCCGAGACCGTCTCGATCTCCTTGGCGGCCAGGGCGTCGCGAACAGCGGAAAAGACGTTCGGCGCACAGGTGATCTCGAAGAAGTCGTCGGATTCCTCGACGTCGTCGGCGCCGGCGTCCAGGGCGATTTCCATCAGCGTGTCTTCGTCGGCGCTGGCGGCGGCGATCACGAACGTGCCCTTCTTCTCGAACATCCAGGCCACGCAGTTGGTCGCGCCGAGCTGCCCCCCGCCGCGTTCGAAGATCTTCCGCATCTCGGGGGCGGTCCGGTTGCGGTTGTCGGTGAGGCAGTCGACCATGAAGGCCACCCCCGCCGCACCGTATCCCTCGTACATGATCTGCTCGTACGACATGCCCCCCAACTCGCCCGTGCCCTTGAGGATCGCCTTCTTGATCGTGTCGTTGGGCATGTTGGCCTTGCGGGCGTCGTCGATGGCGTAGCGGAGGGTCAGATTCTCCTCGGGGTTTCCGCCGCCGGCCTTGGCGGCTACGATGATCCGCCTGGCCAGCTTGCTCCACATCCGCCCGCGTTTGGCGTCGTTGGCGGCCTTGGCTCGCTTGATGGTTGCCCAGTGGGAATGTCCTGACATAGTCGATCTCTCCGGTAGTCTTACGCCCTCTCGCGAGGGGCGGGGTCGTCTTTCGGTTCGTCGCCGCCGGCCGCGGAACTCGGCGCGGGTTTGGCGGGGGCCTTGTCTCCCTCGGCCTTGACGCCCTTGCCCAGCGGCGCCACCGGGGCGGGCTTTCCGTCCCGGACGGCCTGGATCTTCTTGGCCGCGGCAGTCAGCACGTTGCGAACCTCGGCGTTGGGGGCGGTGTCCTTCTTCGCTTCGGCGACCGCACGGGTCCAGAGCTCGACGGCCCGCTCAGCCTTACCCGCGCGGTAGAACGCATCGCCCGCGTGGTCGAAGATCACGGGGTGGCTCTCGGTTTCCAGGTCATCACGCTTGAGCACCTGCTGGAACGTCCTGACCGCCGCGTCGATCTTGCCCTGCTTGTAGAAGATCCACGCCAGCGTGTCCTGGTAAGCCATCGGAGGCTTGGCGCCCTCGGGGCGAGGCACGTTCAGCGCCTTGCGGACCAGGTTCTCCGCCTTGGCGAGTTTCACCCCCGCCTCGGCGTAGATGTAGGCCAGATTGTTGCTCACCAGAACCTTCTCGTCGTCGGGCGTATTGTCGTAGGCCTGCTCCATGGTGGCCAGGGCGTCCTTGTGCCGCCCCAGGTCGGTCAGGCAGTTGGACTTCAGGGCCAGCAGTTCGTAATCCTCCGGGGTGATCTTGAGGAAGCCCTCGGCCCGTTTCAGGGCGGCAGCGTACTTGTTGGCCCGCATGAGCATGCGAACGGCGGTCTGCCTGCACCACGGGAGGATCTTGTCGTCGTCGCCGGCGCCCGCTCGCGCCTTGAGCCATCCGTCGACCAGCGCGGTGGCCTGGTCCCACTGCTTGGCCTCGCTCAGCGCGCTGATGAGCATCAGGCGGGGCACGATCGAATCGGGCTCCTGCTTGATCCATCCCAGGGCGTACTTTCGGGCGGCGTCGAGGTCGTGCGCCAGGCCGTACAGGCGAATCTTCTGCGCCCGCAGGGACGCCAGAGCCCGTTCCTCACCGGTGGTCAGGATCATGTCGTCCAGGAGCTTCTGGGCCTTGGCGAAGGCCTTGGACTCCTCCAAGAGCCCCAAAAGCGTTATGCGGAAATCGCGTTTCTTCTCGGCCGACAAGGGGCGCTTGAGCGCCTTCTCGGTCCACGCGATGGCTTCGCCCACCCGCTTGCCCAGGGCGAGCAAACGGATGAGCCTGTCCAGGCGGTAGGTGTTCGTCGGGTCCGCCTCCACCACCGGTGCCAGCGCGTCGGCGGCCTGGGAGTACTTCTTGACCTTGACCAACTCGTGGGAGTAGGTGGAGGCAATCCTCATGTCGCCGGGCCTCTTGCGATGGAGCAACTGCCAGATGCTCGGGATCTCCGCGGTCTTTCCGGCCTTGGCCAGTGCGGAAACCAGCAGGCGTGTGGCCTCGACGTCATCAGGACGGGAGACGACAAACGCACGGGCCTTGCGAATCACCGCGTCGCGCTGGGGCTGGTCGAGTCCGTCCCATTGCGAATCGACCTTGAGGCGAACGACCAGCATTCGCACGCGACGGTCCGACGCGTAGGCCGACTGGAGCTTCGCGATCAGCCGCTTGGCCTCGATGTACTTCTTCTCGACCAGGGCCAACTCCGCCTGCATCAACTGCAGTTCCATCGCGTCGGCGGGGCGAACCTTGGTCGCGAAGGTCCTCACGACGTCTCGGGCAAGCGAGACAATGCGTTCGTCGCCCTGGGCCACCTCGACCAGGATGGCGAATTGCATCCGGTAGACATCCGCCCGGGTGGGCGCCTTGCGTTGGGCGCCCCGGAGTACGTCGAGGGCCTGGCGCCCCTCTTCGGTCTGCCAGTGCGCATCGGCGAGCAGGACCAGCAGGTCCACGTCGCGGTCGTTCAGGGCGCGGGCCTTCTCGAAATCAATGATGGCCTTGCGCACGAGGCCTCTGGCCAACTGCAACTTGCCCCGGATCACGGCCACGCGGTACTCGTCAGGCGACGGGCCCGACAGGGTCCGCAAGAGCGCATCGACCTTGTCGAAACGCCGCTGGGCGACGTACACGTCGGCCAGAGACTCCAGGGCGGGCAGGAAGTCGGTCTTGGTCGCCAGGGCCTTGTTGAGCAGGTCGGTGGCCAGTTCGGTCTTTCCGCGCAGGCGGGCCAGTTCGCCGGCGGCGTAGTACAGCGCGGCGCGCTGGGTGGGCTTGTCAGCTTTGATGCCCGCGGCGAACGTTCGCTCGAAGTCGTCGGGCAGCTTCGCGCCGGCCAGTTCGGCCAGCCCCGCGCGTGCACCGGCCAGGCCCGACTGGCCGGATGCGAGCAGGTTCGCCAGCACCCGCAGCGCCACGTCGCCCTTGCCGCGGCGGGCCTGGAGGGTCACCAGGGCCCTGCCGGCGGCGACGTCGTCGGGCACGACGGCAAGCAGTTCCCGCAGGATGGTCATGGCGTCGTCATCGGCGCCAAGCTTGAGTGCCGCCCCGGCCAGCGCGACGGCCAGCGGGCCGTCGTACTGACCCCTGGCCTTCTGTCCGCGCCAGAGCTTCAGCGGCAGGGCCTTGTCGCCGGAGGCCTCGCACAGTTCGCCGGCCAGCCCGCCGACGACGCCCTTCATATTCGCCTCGGCGGCCAGGTCGTGGAAGACCGCTTCGGCGCCGGGGACGTCCTTGGCGGCGATCAGGGCCTGGAGCAGGAGCCGGGCGGTCCGGACGCTGGTGCGGTCTCGCTTGCGCGACTTGGCCAGCAGGTCCGCGGCCCGGGCGGGCTTGCGGAGCGCCAGCAGCAGCTCGCCGCGGCGCGTCAGCAGCAGTTCGGTCTTGAGCACGATCGGGCGCAGGGGCGGGTGCGAGGCATATTCGCGGCCATGCTTCTCGATGTTCTGGCCGAGCTCCTTGAAGCACTCCAGGGCCGCGGTGTGATACCCCTGCTCGGCCAGGGCGTCGCCCAGGCGGAACAGCACCTCGCCGACCAGCGGATTGGCCTGGTCAGCCTCGGAGCACTTCAGGGCCGTCCGGAATGACATGACCGCGGCGGCGTATTGCTTTTGCGCCACGGCCAGCTTGCCCAGGAGCACCTGGACCTCGAGATCATCCGGTGCGCCGGCGGCGGCCTTGCGAAGATTGCTCAGCGCCTTGCCGCGATTCAGCAGTCCCGCGTACGCCATGCCCAGCGCGCGGTGCATCCGTGCATTGCCCGGGGCAAAGCCGATCGCGCGCTCCAGGCGGGTAATGGCGGCCATGTACTCGCGCCGTCCCAGCGCGACCTCGGCCTCGCTGACCGCCGTCGCGGCGCGGGGCGGGACGTCCTTGGCGCCCTTGGGGTTGACGGGCTTGGCGATCTTGGGTGTCAGTTGCTCAAGCGTCAGCAGGGCCGTCCTGGGCAGGGGCTTGACGGCCGGCTTGGTCGTCGGCCGGCTCGTGACCGGACGCGTGGTCGGCGCCGGGCGGGTTTCGGGGCCGACCTTCGGTTGCGGGGAGGACTTGGGGCATCCGGCCAGCAGGATCGCCCAGACGCCCAGGGACGCGACGAGACCAACTTTCCGGTGCGGTAGCAACACTATGGGATCACCTTGTTCAAGGGGTAGGTAATGAGTCCGGTGGCCCCGGCCCGCTTGAGCTGCGGGACCAGTTCACGCTCGATGCGTTCTTCAACGATGACCTCGACAGCGACCCAGTCCGGATCGCCCAGGGGCGAGATGGTGGGCGAGTGCTCGGACGGCAGGATGGCCGAGACCGCCTCCAACTGCGCGCGGGGAATGTTCAGCTTCAGTCCGACCTTCTCGCGAGCGGCAATGGCGCCCTGGAGCAGCATGACGAGGTCCTCGATCTTCTCGCGCTTCCACTCGATGGCCATCGCGTCGGTGTTGGCGATGACGCGCGTGGAGGAGGTCAGGATCGTATCGATGACGCGGAGCTTGTTCGCCCGCAGGCTCGAGCCGGTTTCCGTCACGTCCACGATGCCGTCCAGCAGCCGGGCCTTGACCTCCGTGGCGCCCCAACTGAACTCGACCTTGACGTCGAGTCCCTTGTCGGCGAAGTACTTCCGCGTGACGTTGATCAGTTCGGTAGCCACGATTCCGCCGTCGAGGTCTTCGACCGTCTCGACGGGCCCTTCCTGCGGCACCGCGAGCACCCACCGAACGGGCTTGAGCGACTGCTTGGCGTAGATCAGCTCGGCGACCTCTATCACGTCCGAACCGTTCTCGAGGACCCAGTCCGATCCGGTCAGGCCCACGTCGACCACGCCGTCTTCAACGTAGCGGCTCATCTCCTGTGCGCGGAACATGATCGCGCCGAGTTTCTCATCGTCCACCGTGGGGAAGTAGCTGCGGGACGAGACGTGAATGTCGTAGCCGGCGCGCTGAAACAGATCAAGTGTGCTGGTCTGGAGGGATCCCTTGGGAATGCCCAGAACGAGTTTGTCATCGGTCGGTCGATGGACCATGCGTCGTGTTCTCCGAACCCGCCGTTGTCGAGGCCCCTATTTCTTGCGGGCCGACGTGCGGGATGATGTCCTGGCGGGTGTCTTCTTCGCAGCGGCTGACGTCTTCCTGCCCGGCTTGGCCGGTTTACGCGCCGTCTTCTTCGTCGTCTTCTTCGTCGTCTTCTTGACGGCTTTCTTCGCCGTCTTCTTCGTCGTCTTCTTCGTGGCCTTCTTCGTGGCCTTCTTGGCCGTCTTCCTGACGGTCTTCTTCGCCGCGGCCTTCTTCCTGGCCGGGGCTTTCTTCCGGGCTGCCGCTCTCTTCTTCGCCGCGGCCTTCTTCTTGGCTTTGGCCTTGCTCTCAGCCAGTTGCTTGGCCTTCTCTTCGGCGGCCTTCTTGGCCTGTTCGGCGGCCAGGCGCTCGGCCTCGGCGGCTTCTTCAGCGGCCTTGGCCGCCGCCTCGGCCGCGGCGCGGGCCTTGGCCTCGGCCTTGCGCCTCTTGGCCATCGCCTTGGCGTTGGACTGGATCAGGTCCCGGAAGAACTGGTGGGCCGCATGGGCCCGCTGCTTGGGCACGGCGCGTTCGACGAAGCCCTGGATGTCGGCGATGTCGGCCCCGGGATGCACACACCCCTTGAGTTCGAGACACAGGGCCAGATCATCGTCCACGGCGACGGCATGGAGGCCCAGCCCCCAGAGCATGGTCACCCCGGCGGCATACTCGTCCAGGCCCAGTTCGCTGAGTCGGCGTCGGACGTCGCGTCGGGGCAGCTTGTCGAGGTACTCCATCGACACCGTGCTGCACTGAGCAAAGATCCCCCCCAGGGACGTCCGGATCATGCGCGCCCGCCCGTAGGCATCGGGGTAGTTCTCGCCGATGCACTCGACGATGTCCCTCTCCGGTGAGACACGCAGTTCGTTGAAGTCGACGTACTCACCGTTGACCGCCTTGAAGCCGCGTTCGACCTGCCTGGCGGTGGCGTTGGCGCCGAGAATCCCGAGGACCATGGCGCGAATAGGGTCCTGGAGCTCCACGTTGGCATCCTTGGGCGTCTTGGGCAGGCGCTTGAGGAGCGTGGCGAGCTTCGCCTTGTATTTTCCGGCATCTTTCATGCGCTATCCTGGGAGTCTGTTTCGGCCAGGCCGGTCTCCGGGGCCCCGAGCGGGTCCTGTGGTCTGCTTCGGATTTCGGCCATGGCCTGATCAATTATCTCAAGCGTCTCCAACGCTTTCTTGAACTCCGTATCGAGGATGAAGGTCAGCACGGGCGTCTGCCGCAGCGAGATCTCCTTCATCATCAGGTCCTGGAGGCGCCCGGCGGCATGCTTCAGGGCGGCCAGCGTCTTTCGCTGATCGGCCTCGCTGCCGAGAACCGACACGTGAACCTTCGCCGCCGTCAGGTCTTCGGAGACCTCGACGCTGGTGATCGTCGTCCGGGCGGGGTCGATCCGTGGGTCTGACAACTTCGTCAGCAGCAGTTGCCCCAGCGTCTGACGCACAAGACTGTCCACACGATCCGTTCGACGACTCATTTCTTCACTTCCTGCCCATCCGGCCGGCCCGGCGGCACTAGAGCAACTCGACCTCATGATCCACAAGGATCCAGTCCCTGTGCATCGAGGCGGCGTTGACTATTCTCTGCAGCGCGCCCTGGATGTAATCGACGTCGCTCGACACCATGGCGACGGCCAGGACGGCTGTCTTGTGGCTGTCCTGGGCGTCGACCTCGGCCACCGAAACGTTGCTGTTTCTCGCCAGGCGGTCTTTGAAGCTCTTGACCACGCGTCGTTTGTCCTTGAGGCTGCGCGCCTGGTCCACGTGGAGTTTCAGATGCAGCAAGCCAACTGTCGCGGCCATAGTCTCGCTTCCGGTCCTGCCCGGGCCCCGGCGTCTGGGGGCGCTACAGCGTTCGCGCCACCTCGACGCGTTTGTAAAACTCCAACACGTCACCTTCCTTGATGTCATCGTAGCCGGCGACCTTCAGGCCGCATTCCAGGCCGGCCTTCACTTCGCGGGCATCGTCCTTGAACCGCTTGAGACTGTCGAGGGTCCGCTGGTCCTCGATCACCACGTTGTCTCGGATGATGCGGACTTCGGCATTGCGGGCGGCCATCCCGTCGGTGACGAAACACCCCGCGATAGTGCCCATGCGTGAGACCTTGAAGGTCTGGCGGATCTCGGCGTGCCCGACGGTCTCCTCGCGAATCTCCGGCGCCAGGCCCTCTTCCAGGGCCCGCTTGACGTCGTCAATGATCTCGTAGATCACGCGGTAGGTCCGGATGTCCACCCCGGACCGCTCGGCCAACTGACGCGCGGACGAGTCGGCAACGATGTTGAAACCGATGATAATGGCATTGGACGCCTCGGCCAGCGTGACGTCGCCGGTGCTGATTCCGCCCACGCCCGCATGGAGAATCTGCACGCGTACCTCGTCGGTGCTCAGCTTGTCCAGAGACGCCTTGAGCGCCTCGACCGTGCCCTGCACGTCGCCCTTGATGATGAGGGGCAGTTCGTGGGCCTCGCCGGCCTCGATCTGCTCGAAGAGGTTCTCCAGCGTCAGTTGCCTGCTGCCGGCCAGTGCCTCTGCACGGTTTCGCTGACGCCGATCTTCGGCAATGGTGCGGGCCTGGTCGATGCCCTCGGTCACGTAGAACCGGTCGCCCGCGTCGGGCACGACGTCCAGGCCGGAAACCTCCACAGGCGTCGCGGGCCCGGCCTCGGTCAGCGTCTTGCCCTGGGGGTCGACCATGCGGCGAACGCGTCCGTAGCCGCCGCCGGCCAGCAGGACGTCGCCCACGCACAGCGTTCCGTCGCGAACCAGCAGACGGGCAACCACGCCGAGTCCCGCGTTCATCTCGGACTCGATCACGTACCCGGTTGCCGGGGCGTCCGGGTCGGCCTTTAACTCCAGAATCTCCGCTTCGAGGCTCAACGTTTCGACCAGCGTGTCCATGCCCTCGCCGGTGATGGCACTGGTGTGGATGACCTCGGTCTCCCCGCCCCACTCACGCGGGTGCAGTTCGTGCTCGGCCAACTGGCCCAGGGCTCGCTGGATGTTGGCGTTGGGAACGTCGATCTTGTTCAGCGCAACGACGATGGGTACTTCGGCGGCCTTGGCGTGGTTGATCGCCTCGACGGTCTGGGGCATCACGCCGTCGTCGGCGGCCACCACGAGCACGACCACGTCGGTCATGTTCGCGCCGCGCGCCCTCATGGCGGTAAACGCCTCGTGGCCGGGCGTGTCGAGGAAGACCACGTGTCGGTCGCCCTCGTCGTAACGGTACGCGCCGGTATGCTGCGTGATCCCGCCGGCCTCGCCGGAGGCGACCTTGGTCTGGCGGATGTAGTCCAGCAGCGACGTCTTGCCGTGGTCGACGTGCCCGAGGAACGTCACGACCGGGGCACGTGCGGCCTGGTCGCCGGCCTCGCGAGCCCCCAGGGTCTCCAGGAGTTCTTCCTCGGCCGTCTTGGCCCGGCGGACGTGCAGTTCAATGTCGTATTCCAGCGCGATCCCCTCAGCCGTCTCGTGGTCGAGCGTCTGGTTGAGCGTCGCCAGGATGCCCTGTCCCATCAGCGTCTTGATAATCGAGGCCGACCTGATGCCCGTGGCGGCGGAGAAACTCTTGACGGTGATCGGCTCGTCGATCTCGACCTGTCCGGTCTTGGCGCCGCCCCCGCCGGTGAACTGCTTGCCACCGGCGCCGGAACGGCGGCGTCTGAGGCCCCCGCTTGCGGCGGCCAGCCGCGCCGATCGCTCCATCAGGTCGCGATCGCGCCATTCCTTGAGCTTCTCGCCACTCTCGAGGACCTGCCCGCCTCTGCGCCGGGGGCTTCGCCGTTTGGTCTTCTTCGCCGCGCCGGGGCCGGCGGTCCCTCGTCCTCGTCCGCCCCCACGTCGGCCGGGCCCTTCGGTGGTCGGCGGCGGCGATGCGCCGCCACGGCCCCCCTGGTACGTTCTGGGGCCCTGGCTTGTTCTCGGTCCGCCACCCCCCGGGGGCCGACGACGCGGAGGGGCCGAGATGTAGTCCGGGCGCTCGACGCGGATAACGCGGGGACCCTTCAGGGTGGCCGGCTTGGGCACGACCTGCGGGCCGACCGCTTCGATCTTCGGCGGCGCGGGGGGCTCTTCCTCGACGGGAGGTTCGGCCGGGGCCTCGGCTTCCGGCTCGGCGGGGACCTCGGCGGCGGCTTCGGCCTCGGGGGCTACCGCTTCGGCTGCTTCCGCGGGCGCCGCGCCTTCGACGGCGGGGGCTTCGGCGGCCGGCTCGACCTGCGGAGCCTCGGCGACAACCTGGACGGCCTCGCCTGCGGGCTGCTCGGCCGGGGCTTCGGCGGCGACCTCAACGGCCTCGCCCGCCGGCTGCTCGACCGGGGCCTCGGCGGCGACCTCGGGCTCGGCCTTGGCCTTGCGACGCCGACGCGTCTTGCGTGCGACCTCACGGGCTTCGGCAAGGTTCACGTGCTCGGTCGTCTCGACGGCCGTGTGCTCGGTCGTCTCGTCGTCAAGCTCACTGAACCACTCGCGGATCGTCGCTTCCAGACCCGCCGACAGCGTGGCCATGTGATTCTTGAGCTCCAGACCCTCCGCGCGGCACTTGGTCAGCACGTCCTTGCTTCGGACGCTGAGTTCACGGGCTAATTCAAATACGCGCTTCGCCAAGGAGACCTCCCGGCCTAAAGCTCTAATGTCACAGTCAGCCGATCTGAACCGTTCAGTCGGCCTGGGTCGTTACCCTTGTCCTTGTTCATCTTCTTCTGTTGATTCAGTGCCTGGATCCGATTCCTCGACAACCGGCTCGACCGGAGTTTCGGCAGGCTGCTCGAGAGCAGGCTCGGTCGCTTCGACGGCCACGGGAGCTTCTGCGACGGGCTCGGCCGGCGCTTCGGCGGACTGCTCGGGAGCCGGCTCGACAGCCTCGGGGGCAGGTTCGGCCGGTGCTTCTGCGGCTTGCTCGGGAGCAGGCTCGGTCGCTTCGACGGCCGCGGGGGCTTCTGCGACGGGCTCGGCCGGTGCTTCGGCGGACTGCTCGGGGGCCGGCTCTGTCGCCTCGACGGCCACAGGAGCTTCTGCGACGGGCTCGGCCGGCGCTTCGGCGGACTGCTCGGGGGCCGACTCGGTCGCTTCGACGGCCTCGGAGGCTTCGGCGGCAGGTTCGGCGGGCGCTTCTGCGGCCTGCTCGGCCTGGGCGGCGGCCTTGGCAGCCTCGGCGGCGGCCTGCTCGGCCTGCTTCTGCTCGGCCAGCTTCCTGCCGATCTCGACCGCCTTGGCAACGAGCATCTCGGCGAAGGGCTGGTCGAGGCCCAGTTCCTTGACCAGCGGGGCGGCGCCGACTTCTTCCACGTCCAGGACGCTGACCATGCCCATGGCCATGATCTGGTCGATCAGCGTGGACTCGACGCCCTCGATCTCCCGCAGGGCCTTCTCCAGCGTGTCCAGAGAGGTGTTGAACTCCGCGGGGGTCAGGATATCGATGTCCCACCCGGTCAGGCGGGCGGCCAGTCGCACGTTCTGTCCTCGCTTGCCGATCGCCAGCGACAGTTGATCGTCAACGACCACCACCGTCGCTCGCCCCAGTTCGAAGCACAGGGCCACTTCAGCGATTTCGGCGGGCTTCAGGGCGTTGGCGATCAGGATCTTCGACGAGTCGTTCCAGCGGACGATGTCGATCTTCTCGCCGCCCAACTCGTCGACGATGTTCTTGATCCGACTGCCCCGAATCCCCACGCAGGCGCCTACCGCGTCGACCTTCGGGTCCAGGCTGTTGACGGCGACCTTGGTGCGGTAGCCGGCCTCGCGGGCCAGGGCCTTGATCTCGATGATGTCCTCGGCGACTTCGGGCACTTCCAGGTCGAACATCGCGCGGATGAAGTCCGGATGCGTCCGCGAGAGGATCACCTTGACCGCGTTGGGCTGCTCTCGCACGTCGAGGATCATCGCGCGAAGCCGCTCGCCGGTCTCGTGCGACTCGCCCGGAATCTGCTCGCCCTTGGGCAGGTACGCGTCGGTCCGCCCCAGTTCGACCACCAGCGCGCCGCCTTCCCATCGCGCGGTGCGCCCGGTGATGATCTCCCCGCGACGCTCGACGAACTCCTCGTAGATGCTCCCGCGCTCGGCCTCGCGTATCCGCTGAATCATGACCTGCTTGGCCGTCTGGGCCGCGATCCGCCCCAGGGCCCGCATGGACATTTCCTTCCCGTCGACGCTGGCAAAGATGGTTCCGTTGTCGGGATCGATACGCACTTCGATGTCTTCGGTGTCAGGATTGGCCTTGCGAATAGCCGACAAGATCGCCGCTTCCAGATCTTCCAGAACGGTCATGCGGTCGATGTTCTTGTCCCTGGCAAGCCCGTCGACGATGCGTAAAAGTTCCTGCGTCATAGTCTTCCTTCTCTCAAACCGCCCGGCGCTGACCCGGCGGCGCTATTATGTCTGGCGACAAAAAAAGTGGGTCGCCTCGCCCACTTTCTCAAGCCTCAACCGGTTACCGTACCGATTGGGCCACCGCGATGGCCTATCCGTTCAGGTCGATACACGACCCTCCCGGCAGGACAAACACGCGGCCTCGTGAGCCTTCCCGCGCGGCAGGCCCGAGAGCCTGGCCTCGCGAGGCAAGTCTGGCGCGGGCCGATGCCTCAGCACGGCCTCAGCCTCTGGTCACGCACACCGTTCACTGTCGCGGCTCCCGCCTTGAAAACGCCACAGTTATCGTCTCTATCTCGTAAGAACTCATACTCGTCCACGTTCTGTATCGGCCATCAGCCTCGCTCAGCGTGTAGATACATACTCCACACCGTCCAGGCGGACCGGCACATTTCGCGCAAACTACACCGCTAACGCGAACCGGGTTGTCCCGCAACGCGGTTTTGTCAGAGGCAATTATAGAGGTGTCAATCCCACCGTCAAATAAAAATCCCCCCCCAAACTCGCCGTCGTGCGGAATCGCCTTGCGACCGGACCGGCCCAACGCTAGAGTGCCCTTTCAAACAGGCACTTGCTGCCTCGACGACAGAGAAAGACCGGCTATGATCGACATCAAGCTCATTCGAGAAGACCCCGAGAAGTACATCGAGGCTGCCCAGCGAAAGAACGTGCGGGCTGACATCCCCGCCCTGCTGGACGTCGACGCCCAGCTCCTGGCCGCCCGACAGGAACTCCAGGACGCCCGAACGCAGCAGAATGCCGCCGGCAAGAGCATCGCCCAACTCAGCGGCCAGGACAAAGCCGACGCGATCGCGGCCATGACGGACCTGAAGGCCCGCGTCAAGGACATCAGCGAGCGGATCGACCAACTGGAACCGACGTTCAACGATCTGATGCTCCTGGTGGCCCAGCCGCCGGCCGACGACGTGCCGACCGGCCATGACGACACCGAGAACGTCGAGATTCGCCTCGAGGGCCGGATCCGCCAGTTCGACTTCGCCCCCAAGGACCACGTCCAGCTCGGCCAGGACCTCGATATCATCGACATCCCCGCCGGCGTGAAGCTTGCCGGCTCGCGGAACTTCATCCTCAAAGGCGCCGCCGCCCTGCTGCATCAGGCGATCCTCCGCCTCGCCGTCGACCAGATGGTCGCCAAGGGCTACGAACTGATGACCGTGCCGGTCCTGGTCAACGAGAACGTGATGGAGGGCACGGGGTACTTCCCCGTCGGGCGCGACCAGGCCTACCTGTGCGAGCGAGACAACATGAGCCTCGTGGGCACGGCGGAGGTCTCGCTGACGGCCTACCATGGCGGCGACGTGCTAAGCGAAGCCGACCTGCCGAAGAAGACCATCGGCCTGAGCACGTGCTTCCGCCGCGAGGCCGGGGCGGCGGGCAAGGACACCTACGGGCTGTACCGCGTGCACTACTTCGACAAGGTCGAGCAAGTCGTCGTCTGCCGCAATGACGACGCGGAGTCGCTGGCCCTGCACCAGGAGATCCTCGCCAACGCCGAAGACGTCCTGAAGGCCCTCGAACTGCCCTACCGCGTGGTCAACGTCTGCACCGGCGACCTCGGCCAGGGACAGGTCCAGAAGTTCGACATCGAGACGTGGATGCCCTCGCGCGAGAGCTACGGCGAGACGCACTCGGCCAGCCGGTTCGGCGAGTTCCAGGCCCGCCGCCTGAACATCCGCTACCGCGACGAGGCGGGCACGATGCGGTTCTGCCACACGCTGAACAACACCGTCATCGCCTCGCCCCGCGTGCTGATTCCCGTGATGGAACTGTACCAGAACGCCGACGGCACGATCACCGTGCCCGACGCCCTGCGCCCATACATGTGCGGCATCGAGACGATCGGACCCAAGACCTGACGCTCGGCGGCGGATACCGCCGAATCGACGGCGAACGCGGGGCGTTGCCCCGCCGCTAAACGGTGCGTGCGAAACGGATGCGCCCTTGTGAGCGGTCGCACAGTTTAGCGGTCGGGCAACGCCCGACGTTCGTCGTTCGACAACGCCCCGTGTTGATCGCCTGAGTATGCGCAGCTTTTTCTGCGCAAATCGCTCCGGGGCAGATACAATTCCACGTGGCGCGGCGGGCGGACGCCGGCGCCGCCGATGAACTCGTGACGCACGTGAAGGAGACTCACCATGCAACGAGCCTCGACTGCCCTCCTGC
Organism: uncultured Planctomycetaceae bacterium; assembly: GCA_964625865.1. Classification (GTDB taxonomy): domain Bacteria; phylum Planctomycetota; class Phycisphaerae; order SM23-33; family SM23-33; genus CAZVEV01. The sequence continues at coordinate 19,331 of CAZVEV010000016.1, forward strand.
TGGCCGCCGCACTGATACCCCTCGGCTGCGCGGCGGCGCCCATGTACAAGCTCGGCTACGCCGCGGATTCCGACGCGATGATCGCCGAACACCACGACGAGATGTCCAAGGCCGACAAGAAGACCGCCGAGCCGCTGGCCCCCCGCGGCCCCGACGGCCCGACGCGGGACGCCGTCACCCCGCGGAAGGTCGTCTACACGGCGCGCCTGCAGATCATCGTCGCCGACGTGGCCTCGGCGCTGGCCCGCGGCGAGGTCATCGCCAAACAGCACGGCGGATACGTGCAGCACCTGACGGGCAGCCGCATCACCCTCCGCGTGCCGGCCGAGAAGTTCCAACCCGCCGTCGACGACCTGGCCAAACTCGGCCCGCTCGCCGATCGCGACATCACCGCCCAGGACGTCACCGAGCAGTACACCGACCTGGAGATCCGCCTGACCAACGCCCGCGCCACGCTCAAGCGCCTCCAGGCCATCCTCGAAAAGGCCTCCAACGTCAAGGACGTGCTCGCCATCGAGCAGGAACTGGCCCGCGTGCGGACCGAGATCGAACGCATGCAGGGCCGCATGAACCTGCTGGCCAGCCGCATCGCCTACGCCACGATCACCGTCACGTTCCGCCGCTCGTCCGACGTGCCCCAGCACATCCGCATGCGCTTGCCCTTCTGGTGGCTGGGACAACTGGGCCTCGAAACGCTGATGGATTTCTAGGTGGGGCAGACACTGGACGAAAGGCCCTGCCTGATGGACTTCGAGATGAAAGACTTCTAGGTGAGATAACCAGGGAGATCAGACCATGAGACACGCCACATACGCTATCCTGATCGCAGCGCTGGCGCTGGCCGGCGGGTGCGGAACGATGGACCTGCCCGACAACTTCGTCGCCGTCGAAGACCGCGACCTGGGCCCGTACGAGGTCCGCGGCGTCTCAGCCGACGGGATGGTCATCGCCGCCCGACGCGAGGACAACGCCGAAAACGGGACCCTCGAATTCTGGGCCGAGGCGATCAAACGCGAACTGACCGGCCGCGGCTATACGCTGACCGGCAGCGACGCGGTCGAGTCCGACGGCGGGACGCCCGGGACGCTGATGACCTTCACCGCCCAGCGCGGCGGCAGGCCCTACACGTACCTCGCCGCGGTCTTCGTCACGAAGGGCACCTTCAGCGACGGGGAGGTCCTGATCGCCGAAGCCGGCGGCCTGACCGAAGCCATGGACCCCCGCCGGGACGACATCCGCACCGCCCTGCTGTCGGTCAGATGACCCCGACGGCCCCCAAAAGGCCCAAGACCGCCCCGCGCCGTCGGCGGTGGGCACAGGTTTACACTTTGCGGGTGTAAATCCCCGCCCGACACGGGGCCCGGCGACCTCTAACACCATTTATCGAATAGCCTTGTACCAAGCGCGCCGGCCGCCGGCCCTGCTTGACGACCTTTACAGTGTAAACCTCCGTCATGCCGGCCGACCCACCACAATAGAACCGTTTCCTGCTTGACACCAACCCGTCCGTCGTCCCTATTCCCTACTCTCGGTGTACATCGGGATTGCCCAGTGCCTCACCATGCTTTACAGCACCTCGTTCCTTGACACCGCTCGGGCGTGCCACGCCCCTCCATTCACGCCATCGAGCACAGGTGTACTCAACCGATGATCCGTCTTCATACGTCGTGCGGGCGTGGGGCGATGGCGCTTCTCGGTCCGGCGTGGTCAGCGCCCAGCACACCATCGGCATGGAAAGCGCCCCGACCTGCGAAGGGCCGGGACGCCGTGTGTGTGATTGCCCGGTGGCCGTCCAGCGACGTCTGCGGCCAAGGGCGACGAGGCCACTGAAGGCGAGCACGCGGTTAATCGGGACGGGTACCATCTTTCGCGTCGGCCTGCCCCCGTGCAAGACCGCACCACCAACCGCTTTGAGCAGCAACCAGAAAAGGGCAACCGTCCCGATTATGGCTGTGTCTCGGTTCTTGTTGTCTCGCTCTCGTGGGTTTCCGAGGAACCACCGACGGGCTCATTGGCCCATTCCTGGAGTCCCGCGCATCCCGCAAAGAGTAGACACAGGGCGATGAGCATCCAACTAAGCAATGTTTTTCTCACGACTTTTCTCCTTTCGTAGGCAATGACCATGGTCCAGTGAGCACAGGCTCAAAATAGGTGACTGTCCCTAGTTTAAGAAAGACAGGAAGGACCGCAAGGCGGGCAGGAAGACCGACGTCCGCCGACCGCGCAAACAGGAGTGAAGACGCCGCGGGTCAAAGGGCGCTGTTCTCTATCTCAGCGCCACAATCGAGCCGGAGGCCAGGCTGAGGATGACCCGGCCGCGCGCGATGCACATGCCGTCGAATACGGGCGCCGACTTGATGGGACGCTGGGAGAGGATCTTGCCGGTGTCTGCATGGACGACGGCCAGGATGCTGCCTTCGGCGCCGCGCAGAGCATTCATGTTGGACAGCGCCCGTGTCGGCGGGCCGGCTATCACCAGTCGGGCGGCGCCGGCGGCCTTCGCTTCCGGTGCGCGGGCCAGGGCCATCGCGTGCACCATCACGGGGCATGTGGTGTTGGCCCACGCCGCGGTCCGCGGTTGCCTGCGGGCGTCCTTGCTCATGCGGTAGAGGCGGAACCGGCCGTAGCGCATCTCCCCGTACCCATAGGCGGACGTGTCGTCATAGACCATCAGGCGGCCGTTCGGGGCCCCTCCCGTCCGCGCGAACCCGCCCCCGCCGGGACCGTTCTTGACACGTGAGCCGTACGTCATGCAGTAGCGGTGCCACCATTTGTCATCGAGGAACCCGCCGGCGCTGTACAGGTGCGCCTTGTCCTCCTTGATCCTCGCCCCGGCCAGCGAGAGCCTCGCCTCGCGTATGAAAATCGAGTCGCCCACGCTCGACGGGATGTCGTAGAGCAGACCGGCGAGGTACAGCGTGTCGACGTTGTCCACGGTCTGACGACCGGTCTTGGGGTCGCGGTCGTAGATCTGACGTTTCAACTGGAGCTGCCCTGTCCGCGCGTCGAGCTTCACGAAGTACATCCCGCCGTCGATGAACGAGGAGCGCCCGGCAAGCGCGAAGACCGAACCGTCCCGCACGAGCACCGTGCCCGGAACGGGCCAGGGAGATTCCAACTGGTCCCGAGAGACGATGCATGCGTCCCGGGGCGCGGCGAGGTACGTCCAGATCGGCGTGCCGGACCCGGCGTGCAGGCAGTGGATAACGCCGTCGGCCGAGCCGAAGGTGACGCGGCCGTCCTCGTACGCCGGCGGGGAGTCCACGCGCCCCCCGGCGAGGTACGACCAGATCCGCTTGCCCGTGCCCAGGTCCAGCGCGTGCACCGTGTGCCGCTGGGCGTCGCACACGAAGACCTTGTTGTCGGCCGACGTGGGAGCACTCAGCGTGCCGCCCAGTTCCGTGCTCCACGCCACGGCCGGGCGGTCCGACACGGCTGAACGGACACCCCCACTTCGCGCGTTGTCACAACGATACGTCGGCCAATCCGATTGCGGATTTCCGCCGTGAGCGGGCTTGCCCGCCGTCGCCTTGGCGAAGGCGGGCCCCTTGCGCAGTCGCGGGATCGCATCCGACCAGCCGGCGGCCTTGCGGCTGCTGTAGGCGAAGAAGCCATTGAGCTTGGCGGCGTTGTAGCAGGCACAGGGGTGCGGCGGGGCATAGAGCAGGCCGTTGGCGGGCATCACGCCGTATTGGCACCCGCCGCGCGTCCAGGTGTGGCGCAGGCTCAGACCGCCTTCGAGATTGATCAGACCGATCCCCGTCCGGCCTATGAGGATGAAGCGCTCGGTGGCCTTGTTGCGGAAGCAGCGATGGTGGTGTCCGAGCGTGAACGCCTCGTCCGCGTCGAGGGTCTTGACCACCTTGCCGGTCCGCAGATCGCGCCCCGTGACCTTTTCGATGTAGAACTCCTTGCCCATCTCCTCGGTCAACGCCGGCCGGATCGCCTCGTAGAAGTACCGCGCGGGACCGTTGGCCGCCCAGACCACGCCGTCGATCACGAACACGTCGGGCGATCCGTGGAAGCACTCGGAGGCCTCGGCGTTCCAGAGCTTCTTTCCGTCAGCGGCCGACATCGCCGTCAGCAACGCCGGGCCGCCGTGGGCCCGCACGCCGTTGACCAGCCGGGCGTTGCCCTTCCATTTCTCGGGCAGGTCCACCACGCGGTCGGCGCAGAGCACCACGCCGTCCTGGAACACGATCGTCGGGGCCAGCCACGACGGGCGCTTCGTAACGGAGGGCACCGGATGGCGCCATCGGACCGTGCCGTCCGACCGATTGATCGCCACGACAGCCTGCCCGTCATGGAAGAACAGGCGGTCGGCCCCGACGGCGAGCGAGGCCGACAGGATGTTGCACGCGGGCGGACGACTGGTTTCCCACAGGGTCTTCCCGCTGGCGGCGTCCAGCTTGAGAACACGCTTGCGTGTCGGCTCGTTCGCATCGGCGGCGACCACGTACAACTTCCCGTCCTGATGCAGGACCTCCTCCGCGCCGGCCGTGCCCTTGAACGTCGTGCGCGTCTTGCCGGTCGCGGCGTCCAGGCACACCAGTTCACTGCCGTAGTCCAGCGCGGCATAGACGCGATCGCCAACGGCGACCAGGCGCCGGGGCAGGTTGGTCGGCCCGCTGCGGAAGCGCGTCTTCGGGGATTGCCATCTCTTGATCCCCCGCTGCCACAACGTAACGCCGTTAAAGGCGTCGCGAGCGATCAGGCGCCAGTCGGCGGGGAGCTTCGTGGTATGGGCCGGGCCGAGGTCCTCGATGGTGAACAGGCGCCCGTTGGCACTGACCATGGCGCTGAGACTCGCGAGACGGTCGTGGTGCCTGCCGTACACCCTGCTGGTGACCCACTGCAGGCTGCGAGGGGATGCGACCTGTCTGTCGCGCGACACCGCGTTGTTGTCCGGACCGTACAGGAAGTGGGTCCAGTCGTCCACGTCGCCGGGAACAGGCTTGGTGTAGGCCACGCGACCGCCGCCGAGGCGAGAGACCGGACGCGGGATGCACGAGGCCCCCTCAGGTCCGACCGCCACACCCCTCGGAGCGAGTACTCGCTTGATCTCTGCGGCGGGAATCTTGACCCGCGCATCCTGTATCACGACCAGGTTCACCACGTCCTGCCCATAGGGCAGGGTCCGGCCATCAGAGAGGCGGGCCGTCACCTTCCCGTAAACGCCCTTCGACCGGATGTGTTCGCGAGCCGTGCCGACGCGCCCCGGGTCAGTGTCCAGGCCCTGGACAACGGTCGATCCGCTCGCGCCAGCATCCGTCAACAGCTTCGGATTCCCGCAACCCACCACCACGACCAGGCCGCCTTGGATTCCTGTATCCTGGAGCGTGCTTTCGGCCGAAGCGGCCCGCGCGCAGCACGCAAGGGCGATGGCAAGCGAGAGGCACATCGCTTTGCTGCCCCCCCGAAATCTCCCCGTCACCGGTGCCGTGTTGTCTTTCAAGTGCAGGTCCATACGACCAGCGTATCGGTGACCAGCCTCCGGGTCAACAGTCCCCTGACCGGCGCGGGCCGGTGGCGATGTGGCGTGGGCGGGGACGGGGCTGGCGCGTACTATTAGGTCGTGGGATCGGTAGTCCAGTGCGGTGTTGTGGGGACGCGGCGGGGGGCTTTGGAGACGACAGCCATGTCTCGAAACACGGGTGTAAGGACGAGTCGAGTGAGTCTGGGATTGGTTGTCTGCCTTGTGCTGGCGGCTGCGGGGCGAGCGGGCGTGCCGCACAACATGCGGAAGGTCGTCACCAAGAGCGCCGGCTTCATTCTCTACCTTCCGCCGAACTGGACGGCGCAGGAGTCGGCCTCGGGGACTACCCGGGCCCTGGGCGTCAGCGACCCGACCGGTCAGTACCACGCGCTGGTTATCTGCGGCGCCTGCCCTGCCGGCGCCAACAGCCTGAAGCTGACGGCGACGCTGCTGCGCGGGCTGGCCGCCAAGAGCCGGCGGTTCTCGCTGGCCGACCTCCGCACCGAGGCGGCCACGGGCCGGGTCTACGCCCGCGGGACCTTCGCCGACGCCGGCGGGACGGCGCGGGAGTACCGGGCGTGGACCACCGCGGATTCCAGTCGGTACATGTACTCGCAGATCACCGGCCCGGCCGGCAAACTGGCGGCCCGGCGCCAGGTGCTGATGGACATCCTGGCCAACGTCCGCATGGGGCGCGACGCGTTCAAACAGGTCGCGACCCCGCCGAAGCTGCGAACGAGGCGCCACACGCTGAAGGACCGGTCGGCCAGTTTCAGCATTCCGGTCGGCTGGCAGGTCCAGGAGTTCGGCGGGGGGTTCTTCGTCGCGCGCGAACCGTCCCACACGATGGGCCTGATGTCGGTTATCCACGAGGCCATCACGCCCGCCGTGGGCGTACGCGTCCCCGGCGTGCCTGTCTCGTGGGCCCTGCGCCCGTCGGCGGCCCTGAAGCTGTTCTCGCCGCAACTGGGCGGCGTGAAGATCACGCGATACCTCTCCGTCCGGCGCCGGGCGGACCTGGAGCGCGAGGCCGCAAAGCACTACGCGCTGGGCCCGGTGACCGTCGAGGAGTTCACGGTCGACTGCGTGGGCAAGGGGGGCAAGAGCAAGGCCTACTCGCTGGGCGTGGTCTACGACAGCCGCCTGAAGAGGAACTGGAAGTTCTGGCACCTGACGGTGTGGGCCCGCAACGACCTGGTATCGGCCCACGCGGCCGACCTTATCGCGGCGCTGAACTCCTTCAGCGTCTCCAAGCCGTTCGTCAAGGGATACGTGGCAACGGGGCTGGCCGAACTGCGCCGCATGCAGAAGCGGACGTACACGATGATCCGCCGCAACGCCGAAGACATCCGCCGAATCAACCTTGCCGCCCACTCGAACCGCATGAAGAGCAGCGACTACACCAGCTACCTCTTCAGCCGCTACATGCGCGGCGAGCAGGACTGGATCTCGAAGATGGAAGGCGGCCGCGTCTACCGGTCCGACACGTGGGGCGTCCACGAACTCGACAGCGGCCGGACCGTCTCGCCCGTGGACTACACGCACTTCACCGGCCGACTGGGGTACGAGCAGCTAACCCCCGTCCGCGACCGCGCCCAGTGGGAAAAGTACATCCTGAACCGCTGACCGCCGCATACCGCCCTGCGCGCAGGAAAAACCTTCCTTTTTCTCTTGTGGAATTGCGACACATGTGGTAGTCCTCTCGGCCAGTGGCGGTTCGCCGCGGGCGAATCGTCAACAGAGCCTGGAGCGCCGTGAGGGTGAGCCCCCCCACTGGTGCTCGATGAACTAATGGAAGGGAGCTGACCATGTCTAGATTCACACCTCTCTGCTTCGTAGTGGCCCTGATCGCAACGGTCGCCATGGTGGCGACAGAGACGGCTTTCGCGGGGACGGTCTATGAGAACTCTCGAAAGTCGATGGCCGCGGGCGACTTCAGCGGCGACGGGCAGGCCGACGCCGCCTGCATCAAGGCCAACGGGACGATCGTCGTCCATGACTTCTCCAACGGGCAGAGCCAGACGCTGACCCTGCCCGGCGGTGAGACGGCGTCCAAGCTCGTGGCGGCAGACCTCAACGGCGACGGGCGGGCCGGGCTGGCCGTCATCTCCAACGCCAGCCAACTGCGGACCTACGATTTCGCCGCCCCCGCCTGGACCAGCGATACCAGCAAGAGCGATCTGTTCGACCTCTCGTCGGACAACGCCGACAGCGACGCCCGCGACGAAGTGCTCGCAATCAGCGGCACCAGCCCGAACAACTCTCTCGCCTACGTCTACGAGAGCGGGTCGTGGAGCAGTTCGCTGGGCTACCTGGACACCGTGACGGCCGGGCAATTCGTTAACGACACGTCGATCGAGTTTCTGGGATCCGAGCGTGGCGGTGGCAATCTGCTCTACAAGCCCAGGGATACGAGCGACAGTTTCGGGGGTGACTGGGGCGTGTACGAGAGCGGCGGCGGCGGGATCATACAGGTTATCGCGGCGAACATCCTGGTCTCCGATACCGACGTGACCGACGACGTGCTCATGCGGAACACCGGCGCGGGCCTCTACTTCAACGATCATAGCGTGAACCATGACGTCGGCAAGGGAGCCAGCGCCCTGGACGCCGGGCGTGTCGACGAACACATGGCTGCCGGGCAGGACTTCGCATACGTCCTCGGCTACGAGATTGGCGAGGAAAACGGAGACGGGATCATCTACCAGTCGGACCGCTGGGACACACTGGGCCCCGCCGACCGGTGGATACCCCTGCCCACCGACGCCTGGGACGACACGCAAAGCACCGGCGCCGCGGCCGGGAACACGGGCATTGACGACTTCCTCGTCGCCGACATCGACGGCGACGGTCTGGACGAAATCCTCGCCCTCAAGTCGGACGCTCTGTACCTGTTCGACAACGGTGGTTCGGGATTCGTCTTCGTCCCCGAGCCGGCGGCCCTGTCGCTGGTCGCCCTGGGCGCGCTGACAGGCCTCCGCCGACGACGGCCCGGCCGGCGTTGACCCGGTGACACCAGAGGCATCAGGTCATATAATAGGCATCCGTGTGGTTCAACCTTGACCGTATCCTCGGCCCCGAATCCCAGCCCGGAGTTTCAAACCGTATGATGAGAAGACAGCCACGTGGAGTGCTCCCAGAAGTCGTCATCACACTCGCATTGCTCGCATTCGCGATGTTCTTCGGAGGCCCGGCTGACGCCGCCGCGGGGCCTCCCGGTGTGGGCGGGCGGCCTAACGTGCTGTTCATCGCGGTGGACGACCTGCGGCCTGAACTGGCGTGTTACGGCACGTCCGGGCGCCCGATCAAGGCCAAGACGCCGCGCCTGGACACGCTGGCTGGGTCCGGCCTGCAGTTCGTCCACGCCTACTGCAACCAGGCCGTCTGCGGCGCGTCGCGGCTGTCCCTGATGACGGGCCTGTACCCCGAGTTCACCAAAGAGCGGACCTACCACGTGACCGGCTGGCGGAAGCGCTGGGCAAACGTGGTGACGATGAACCAGCACTTCAAGGCCAACGGGTACACCACGGTGGGGCTGGGCAAGATCTACCACGGCACGAGCGGGGAGGGGGTCGACCCGGACAACTGGACCGAGTGGATCAAGGTGGGCGGCAAGGGGTACGCCGACCCGGCCAGCCTCAAGCAGACGCGCAAGACCAAGAGCCGCGCTCCGGGCGGCAAGACGCGCATGCGGGGCCCGTCGACCGAGTCAGCCGACGGCGCCGACGACGTGTACTCCGACGGCGTGCGGGCCCTCGAGGGCGCCCGACAGATCAAGAAGCTCGCCGCGGCGGGCAAGCCGTTCTTCCTGGCCGTCGGGTTCACCAAGCCGCACCTGCCGTTCAACGCGCCCACCAAGTACTGGAACCTCTACAAGCGCACCGACTTCGCCATGCCCGCGAACCTCGGCGTGCCCCCGGGCTACCCGGACTGGGCCCGCAACAGGATGGCCGGTGAGCTGCGGTCCTATGCGGACATCCCGACCAAGGGCACGCCCGCCGACTTCCCGCAGGAACTCAACCGGCGTCTCATCCACGGCTACCACGCGTGCGTCAGCTACACCGACCGCAACGTGGGCAAGCTGCTCGATGCGCTCGATCAGTCGGGCGCGGCCGACAACACCGTCGTCGTGTTCTGGGCGGACCACGGGTGGAAGCTGGGCGACCACTCGTCGTGGTGCAAGCACACGAACTTCGAATGCGACACCCGCGTGCCGCTCATGATCCGCCACCCGAAGCTGCGCGCCGCGAAGGGTAAGAGCGCGGCGATGGTCGAACTGATCGACCTGTACCCCACGCTGTGCGAGCTGTGCGGCATCAAGCCGCCGGCGCACCTCCAGGGCAAGTCGCTTGTGGCGGTCTTGACCGACCCGTCGGCGACGCATCGCGAGTATGCCTACTCCTCGTATCCACACACCAATCGCGCGACCAGGAATCGCGTGGTGGGCCACTCCATCCGCAACGCCAGCATCCGCTACACCGAGTGGTGGGAAACCGGCACGGACAAGGTGGTGGCGCGTGTGGCCACCGACATCAGCGCCGACCCGGGCGAGACGACCAACCTGCTTCCCGCCAAGGCCGACCTGGCCAAACTCCTGTCCGCCGATCTGAAGAAGCGCGTCCTGGCCGCACGAAAGAGCACTCTGCAAAGGAAGTAGGCCCGGCGCCCTTTGGCTGCGTCTAAGCCGAAGGCCTCTCAGGCCCGGCGGGCATCCCCGCGGCTCTTTGCGTCATTTCCTGACGATGGTCACTTTGCTGATCCGGCCCGGGGTCTCGGTGATGCTCAGACGGTCCACCTGGTTGCCAATGACAACAGTGAACCGCCCGGCCTTCCCGGTGATCTTCGGCAAGGGGTCGCCGTCTCGGTAGGCATACAGGAGGACGCGGAACCTCGCGCCGTCGGTCATGCTCTTGTACTTCAGGTTCTCCCAGAGCCGCATCCCCTTCTTGCGGTGTCGCGAGTCGGCAATGGGCACCACGGGCTCAACGACGAACCTGCCCGGCGACGTGTTGCCGAAGACCTTCACCAGCAGGTGCCTGGTCTTGTCCTGCGGGTCGGTCAGGACGGCTGAATCGCCGCGGAGCGTGTAGCTGGCGACGGTGTAGATGTCCTTCGGCAAGGGGGCGTTCCAGACGTACCGGCGTTTGGTCGCGTCCTTCCTGATATCGTCGATGATCAGCCCGTAAGGGCGTTTGCCGCGCGCGAAAACCGCCGTGCGGTACGCGTAGTCGAACGCCTGGGTCCCCTTGTAGTTCTCGGGGTCAAACGTCGAGACATCCAGGATGCCCTTCCGTAGAGGCCGGTCCCCGGTCAGTTGGGCCGCCAGGTAACCGGTGGGCATGTCCAGCCAGGGACGTCGGGGGTCGGCCCGCAGGCGGGAGTAGTTCAGCGTCGGCCAGCGACCGCCGATCTGGCGATAGCAGCCGGTCAGGTCAGCGCCCATGATGTCGAAAGTCGCCCCTTTGGTCTCGCCGGCGCCCTGGTAAGACAGGACGCGGCCCGGCGTGGTATCCTGCCCGAGCGTATCGACGGTCACGACGGCGTTGAAGTCCGGGACCGTGTTGTCCTCGGCCCCGCGGAACGGGATCCACTGTCGTCCCAGGGCGTTGTAGATGAAGTAGCCCCGGTCGATCTGCGAATGGCCGCCCCTGATGGATCGGGGCGAGAAGTACATCTGCGCGGCGCCGGCCTCCCAACTGCTCCGCCCCACCATCATCCCGCGGAAGACGCTCATGTAGCCCAGGGACGCCCCGGAGGCGCGGGCGGCCTGCTTGAGATGGTCCTGGAGGTCGGCCGGGCCGGTCCAGTCCTGCAGATACGGGGCGGCGATCAGCCAGGATTCCTGCCCGAACGTGCGAACCTGCATGCCGGTGTAGTCCGACGGCTCGGAGATGATGCAGCGCTTGAGGTAGTTGATCACCGGGTCGTCCGGGTAGGCGTAGTGCATCGTCAGGATGCCGTGGGCCTTCGGCCGCCCCAGCCCGCCGTTCTTCTCGTCATACATCATCCGGCGGTTGCCCCACGGCAGGCCGATGTGCAGGAGGAACTTGGTCATGTGATTGTACAGCGACGTGCTGGCGACGCTCTTGCGTCCGTCGGGCTCGTTGCGGCTCAGGACGGAAAGCTGCGTGATGCCCAGCGTCCCCTTGCCCATGCCCTCGTAGTGGGCGCCGGAATCGGGGTCGTCGGTGTTGATCGAGCAGAGCTTCAGTGCCCGTGCGGCCGCGGCGTGGACGTCCGGGTCGAAGCCGTCCTCGCCATAGATCGACTCGGCGGCGATCATCAGTTCGCCCGTGATCCACGGCTCCCAGTTGGAGGTGTGTGCGTTCAGCGCCGTCACGCCGTACATGCCCAGGGCCCACTTGCCCGCGGAGCTTCGTGCAATCACGTCGCGGATCGTCGCCCGCTCCTTCGGCGTCATCCACCCGTAGAGATAGTCGTACATCAGGGGCGTGAGGCGACGGCCCATCAGGTCGTGGTAGAAGTGCTGCCAGTCGGCCGTCCGCGCGTTGGCCACGTCAAGGGCCCTGCTCTGCAGGGCGGCGGACTTCATCATGTTGTCGATCAGCATTCGCGCGAGGGCCCCGTCGGCAGTCAGGAGCGCCTTGTAGGCGAGCATGCCCCGCGCGGCGGCCTTCTCGCCACCGTCGCCGCGAGGCAGTTGCTTGACGGTCAGTTGCGCCGGGTCGGCATTGAACGTCGCCCTGAGCGCCTCGGGAACAGCGACGTTGGGCGTGTAGTGCTCCATATCGCCGCCGAAGAGCGTCCGCGGGTAGAGCGTGACGAAGGCGAAGTTGTTGTTTCCCTGCTCGGTGGTGCGGGTGAGCCTGCGAATGCGGGGCAGGTCGTCCGGACCGAAGTTCAGGCGCGGATGGGTGTACGGCGTCGGCGGCGTCTTGCCGAACCGCTCGGCGGCGAAGCCCTTGTTCTGATATTCGAAGACGGGCTCGGGCATGTACTTCGCGATGATCTCGCTCTGGTAGCCGCGCGACATGTAGGGGTCGACGGGGATGCGGTCCCGTATGCCGGCCGCCCCTGTCGGGCTGTTGTAGAGCGACCAGACCTCGTCAACGTTCAGCGTCTTGTCGTACAGCGCCACGTCATCGAGAACGCCATTGACGCCGAAGACCAGGCGCGGGGCGCCGGCGGCGGTTTCCAGCGGACGCTTGAGGAAGGCCGCCTGCTCGCCGTTGACGAAGAACGTGTTGATGTGGCCCATGCGCGAGTAGGTGATCGCATAGTGGACCCATTTGCGGTCGGTCGGCGCCGTGCCCCGCCCCTGCCACCACTTGTAGATGAGGTTGGAATGGCCGCTGAGCTTGTCGACCCCGCGATAGTAGAGCGACCAGTAGGGCTTGTTCCCGTCGCCCAGGGCCGCGAAGATCACGCCGCGCGTGGGTGCCGTATCGTGATACAGCCAGAACGAGAGCGTAAACTCGCTGGTCAGGGCGTCGAAGGTCCCGAAGTCCAGGGTCTTGCTCCTGGCGTTCCGGTTGATGTCCACCTTGAGTCCCCCACCATACCTGCCCTTCTTGGTGGCCACGGCCAGCGTCGGGTCGATCTTCACCTCCCGCGGCTTGGCGCCCGCGGCCTTGGCGGTATCGTTGTCGATGGTGTCGAACGTCCAGTGGGCCACCAGGGGGAGTGTCTTGCCCTTCAGGGCCGCGGCCCGTTTCGGATGGGGAGGCTCAACATGATTCAGGAGAAGAACGTCCTCGGGCTTTCGGGCAAAGAGCTTCGGCCGGGCCGGGCCCCTGTCGCGAACGAACACCGCCCCGTTGGCTGTCGCGCTGTCGCTGCCGCCGTCATTGCGTGCGGTGAGCTTGAATACGTAGGGGCCGGCCTTGTCGGTTGCGAAGGTCGTCTCCGGATCCGTCGGGTCCGCGAACGTGCCCTTTGCCCCCTCGGGCTGCTTGACGACTTCCCACGTGTAGGTCGTCTTGCCGCCGTTGCGCCCGGGCAGCAGCTCGCGTCCCTGCATCCGTATCTTCACTCCCGCCTTGCTTGCGGGGCCGCCCTCGTCCAGCCAGGCGGTGTAGCCCAGGCCCGCATCGGCGACGGGGGGCTGCTTCTCATTCGTGTAGAAGTCGCTCTTCGCGTCGGCAAGATCGCGGGCCTGCTCGGAATCCAGAGCGCCGTTGTAGATGCGCAAGTCGTCATAGAGTCCGTACAGGCGGTTGTGCGGGCCTCCGGTCCGACCGGAGAGGCGGACGAAAAACTCCGTCTTCGCGTCCCACCGGGGCGCGGACGCCTGGGACTCGGTCTTGCCATTCAGGCAGAAGCTCACCTTGTCCCTGTGGCAGACAAACAGCAGATGCGACCACCGGCCGGCGGGCAACTTGGTGTCCTTTCCGAAGAACTGGTAGAGCGTGTCTTTCCCGTCGAGAGCCAGGTTGGCGCGGAGTCTACCGTGCTGCCCCAGCGAGAATAGGGAGACCCACTGGTCTTGCTGTTTCTGCACGAAGGACACGATATCGTAGTATCTGGTGATGTCCCGGCTGGGCTTGACCCACAGCGAAACGGTCCACTCCTCGCCCAGTTTCATCGGCGTCAGCGATTGCATCGATCCGCGGACGCCGTGCAGCGCGCCGGGCTTGCCGGCCCCCAACTGTCCGGCCCCGCCGAAGACGCCCTGCCCCGGCGCATAGCGCATGCCTCCCCCGGCGCGCGTCCGAGCCCACGTCGAGATGCCGTCCACACTCCGCCCCGACGCGTCCGGTTCGACAGCGCCGAACGCGCAGGGCCAGTCGAAGCGCCAATGCAGCCTCAGGTCCTCCGCCGCGGCAGGCAGGGAAGCAGCCGACAGCACAATCAGTACGACAAGGCGTTTCTTTGGCGTCATCACTCTCCGAACTCCAATCGTGCGGACAACTACTCGCGCCTGGCCAGAAGCGCACGGGGGGTGCGGCGTATCAGCCACCAGATTGCAGGCAGGGCCGCCACCAGCGCCGCGCCCGCGACGGCCGACGTGCCCCAGGCGATCGTGTCCCACGGCAGGTGCAGCGCGTATTCAATACCTATCAGTCGCATGTGCAGGCCGCGCTCGATCAGTGAGAACTCCAGGCCGAGGATCGTCCCGGCGGCGCAGCCGACCAGGGCGATCACAAGCGTCTGGCCCGCGACCAGCCGCCCGAGCAGTCCCCGGGGGCAGCCCACCGCGCGAAGCACGCCGAACTCGAACCGCCGCGAGGTCACCTCGCCCACGACCAGGTTGCCCACGCACAGGCATGCGAGGATCAGGCTGCCTATCGCCAGCGCGCCGGCGACGACCATCATCCGGCCGAACCTCTCCCGCACGTGCAGGCGTATCTGGCGGCTCGTGCCGGCCAGAGAACCCGGCGCGGCCGCGGTCAATTGACGGACGGCCTCGTCGTCGTCCACGCCGTCGTGCAGGGAAACCAGCAGGATGGTAGCGGCGTTGACGCCGAAGTGGCGCTTGGCGTCGGCCAGCGTGCCGAAGACGCTGCTGATCGCCAGACCGGTCACCGTCCGCCTCATGCCGAAGAACCGCTTGGCCACGTCCAGCCCCGGGGAACCGATCACCCCGACGACCTGGAAGTCGACCGGTCCCTTGATTGTCTTGACCGCCAGCGTGGTCCCGACGCCCACGTCGTGCGCGACGGCCCATTCCCTCGTCACCACCAGCGCCCGGCCGGCCGCCAGCCGGCGCAGGGCCGTCTCGGCATCCCCCTCGTACCAGTCCAGGTCCGTCATTCGGACAAACGCCTCGGTGTCCGTGGCTACGAACAGGGTATTCGGCGGCGCGACCTCCTTGAGGCCGAACTGCATGCCCTCAACCTTGACCGGGAAGATCGCCGTGGGGCAGACGCCCGTAGCGGCCGGGGTGTTGCGAACGGCGAGGCACTGTTCGTCGGTGAACGACGGAAGCCGTGTGACGAAGGCGTCGGGCATCTTGATCGACCAGAGCCACCCCGCGCTGATGCTGCGTCCCATCGTCATGAAGGCGACCAGCAGGCCCAGGCCGATCATCAGCGTCCCGCCGGTGAAGCCCTGGCGAATCGGTGTGGCGAGCAGGGACTGGGCCAACAGACTCCGGGGCAGGCCCAGCAGCCGGCTCAGCGCCGGCGCCGCGCAGCGGACGATCAACACAAGCAGCGGCACGCCGAGCAGGAAACACCCCACGAACAGCGCAGGCAGGCCGAAGCGCGTCCAGAACCAGACCACCGCGTCGCCGGAGATCGGCAGGAGCATGACTATCGGCTGGGCGGCCATCAGCACGAGCGCCGAGACGCCACACAGGATGACGTGCCGATTCCTCGGGCGCTTGGCACGGAGGGCCAGCGCCTCCAGGGGCCGCGCCGTCGCGGCCAGGAACGCCGGATACGCCGCCCCCAGCAGGCCGGCCAGCACGCTGAATGAGACGGCCATCACCATGCCCGCCGGATTGACGGCAAAGCCGCCCGGAAGCGCGTCCCTGTACCGGCTGAACAGCGTGTAAGCGATCAGCAGGCCCAGCGGCGCCCCGACCGCCGCCCCGCCCAGGGCGATCAGCGTCCCGGCGCTCAACTGGGCGCCGGCCAGCAGCGACCGACCGGCCCCGAGGCACCGGAAGATGGCCAGCTCGCGCGTCTGCTGCATCACCGTTGTCGTCAGGCTCGTCAGGATCAGGAAGCCCGACGACAGCGCCGCCAGCACGCTCAACACATACAGCATCAGTTCGGCAAAACGCAGGTAGCGGGTGATCCCCGCGCGAACGGACGCCGACGTGCGGAACACGGCGCCGGGCGGCAGGCGCGACGCGTGGGCGGTGTCCCACGCGCCCACGTCGACGCCCGGGCGCAGCTTGATGAGGATCTCGTCGACTCGGTCCGGCTGATCGACCAGTCGCTGGGCCTGCGCCAGCGGCGTGATGGCCGTCGGACGCTGCCCCACCGCGAGGTCCGGACGATCGAAGACGCCCACGACGGTCAACTCGGCGGTCCGGCCCGGACGCACGACCTGGAGGACGTCGCCGACGTCCGTCTTCAGTTCGTCCCGGAGGATCGAGCAGATCATGACCTCGCCCGGCCGGCGGACTGTGCGCCCGGCAACAAATTGGCGCGGGGCGAGGTAGGCATCGCCTTCCGGCTCGATGCCGCGCAGCACGACGGTCACCTGGGGAACGCCGCGCAGCAAGGCAGCCACCTGGCGGTCCGTATCCTTATGGCGCAGCGCCGCGGTCCCCTGGATGCGGCCGCAGGCCAACTCCACATCGGGCCAGGTGCGGACATCTTCCAGCAGCGACTGCGGCATCTGGGCGCCGAACCGCTGCTGGACGGACACGTCCGCCCGCCCGGCGACCCTGCCGGCGATATGCCCCACGGTCCGGCTGATCGTGCCGACAGCCGCCGCGGCCGCCACGGTCAACACCGTCGCCAGCGCCACGGCCAGCACGAGCAGCAGTGAGCGGCCCGGTCTACCGGCTAAGGTCTTGGTAGTGAGATGCCACAGTGCTCGCATCGAGTCCATCCACTTCGAAAGAGCCGACGACCTGTCCGTCGGCAAGGACGTGCACGTTCGAGCAGTGCACCACGGCGGCCGGCTCGTGCGTGACCATGAGCACCTTCATGTTCTGCTGGTCGGCCAGTTCGTTCAGCAAGCACCAGAGCTGCTCCGCGCTGGCCGAATCGAGGTTCCCCGTCGGTTCGTCGGCCAGCAGAAGCTTCGGGCTAAACAGCACGGCCCGGGCGATGGCCACGCGCTGCTGTTCCCCGCCGGACATCGCCTCGGGCCGGTGCTCGGCACGCTCTGCCAGGCCGAATCCCTCCAGGAGTTGCTCTACGCGGCGGTCAATCCACGCACGGGACCGTCCATCGAGCAGGCCCGGGAGGGCGATGTTCTGGGCCGCCGTCAACGTGGGAATCAGATTGAACTGCTGGAAGACGATCCCAATCTGGCGGCGCCGGAACTCCGTCAGGCGTCGCTCGGTCATGGCGGTGACCTCCTCGCCGTCGACCGCGATCGTGCCCTCATCGGCGCGGTCCAGCCCGGCCAGGAGGTGCAGCAGCGTGCTCTTGCCGCTGCCCGACCGCCCCATCACGGCGAAGAATCCGGGCTCGTCGATCGACAGATCGATCCCGCGCAGGGCCGCCACCCGCTGTGCCCCCAAACGATACGTCTTGTGCACGCCGCTGAGTCGAAGCATCACCACTTCCGTCGATCAACTACAGGGGATCCGTCGTCGGACGCGCCCCGCTCCGCTGCGCTTGCCAGACCGCCCGGGGGCATCGGGAGCCATTGTCGGGTGATCCGGCGGACGTAGCAAGGATGTTGTCGACGGCTCGGACCGGCTGGGTCGTCGGGAGGCCGTCTAATCGAGCAGTCTGGGCATCTTCACTTCATAGGCGCCGACGTCGATCTTGCCGTCGGTGACGCGCGGGCGGCGGGCGTGCGGGTGGACGTACTCGAACACGGGGGCCAGCGAGATCTTGCCGGCCTTGCCCGGGGCCACGCCCTTGCCGACACACGGCGAGGTGGGCTTGAGGCGAAAGTCCTCGCCCGCGCGATCCACGAAGTGCGGGTCCGGGCCCACGTAGTTGCCTTCCTTGACCGCAGCCGCCCAGGTGCAGACGGTCCCGCGCCCGGTGAAGATGTTGTTCCGCAGCACGACGCGGGCGGAATCGGGCAGCCTGCGGGGGTTGACGAAGACGCAGGTGTGGCGGTTGTTGACCAGCGTGTTGTTGACGACGTACAGCTCGGCGGGGTTCTTGGCGCCTTCCTCGCCGTAGGCGATCAGCGTGCTGTTCTGCGTCCGGGCGCCCTGGGCCAGCACGTTGCCGATCACAAAGCTCCTGCCCGCGTTGGGCAGGTTGATCATGTAGCTCGACGAGCCGGTCTTCCCGTCGGTGAAGAAGCTGTACAGGATGTGGTTCTCCTTCGCGCGGGACTTGAGCAGGTGGCCGACCTTCGCGTGGTGCGTGTGGTTGTGGCGGAAGATCAGCTTGTCGGCGCGCCCGATGTAGAGGTTGTGCGACCGCCCGTCCAGCCCGCAGGCGGAGAACTCGCTGTACTCGATCAGCACGGTCCCGGACCCGCCGAGGATCCCGTCCTCGCAGTCGTGGAACTTGCAGTTGCGAACCGTCAGATTCCGCCCCTCGGCGCGGATGCCCGCACCGTTCCTGTCGCGAACCCGGGCGCCGGAGAACTCGATGTTCTCGACGGTCACGTTGTGACCGCGGACCACCCAAATCGCCTTGCCCCCGTAATGCTTGCCCGCCGCGGGAAACTTCGCCCGCCCCTTGCCGACCCCCCGTATCGTCAGGTTCGCCGGCCGCACCAGGCACACGTCCCCCGCATAGTTGCCGGCCGCGTCAATCTCGATAACGTCCCCATCGCCCGCCGCCTTCAGCGCCTGGGCGAGCTTCGCATACGTCTTGCCCGGCCCGACTCGAATCGTCTTGCCCGTCGGGGCCGCTGAGGCAGGCTCCCGGCCGAGCGCTGATGAGCAGCCGACGAGACCAACACAAACGACGACGAGAACCCAGCGTCTCATAGCCTTCCCTTTCAATCGTGCACTGACGAGGCAACGTCAACCCGGCGGCCATATGCCGTCAGTCTACAGGCGGTCATCCAGGGACGCCAGCCAGTGGTACCAGGACGATTCGTTGACCCGTATCGGCCAGTCTGAGCAAGCAGCCTACTCCGTGACCTCGGTGACCGTGTTTCTGGCGAAATCGTAGTCCCATCGCCGCTTGCCGTAGCGCACGGTCACCACGTCGCTGCCGACCTTGCTGGTCATGTACGGGCTTCGGTAGCTGTACTTCAGGTTCAGGTCGAGCCGTTTGCCGTCGATCTTCGGCAGGATGTAGGGATCGTCGTGGAGGTACCACTCGATGGTGGCCGAGTTCGGTCCCGTGTAGATCAGCTTCCGGGCGGTGACCTTCTTCTCGATCCGGCCAACGATATCGCGATTCTTCCTGACAATCGCCCTTGCGACGAGGGTTTCGGTCCCGAACGTGTACGGCGCCTTGAGGATCGCCTTCTGAAAGGCCTCGAAGGACCCGTAGACCGCCTTGCGACCGGTCTGGATGATGATCGGCGAGTGCTGGTCCTTGAGCTTGAGGATACGACGCACGGGCTGCGTCCAGTAGGCCCCGCCGGTGACGATTCGGACCGCGGCGTATGCCTCGCCGGTACTCGCGAAGACCCATTCGCCGGCCTCCGCCTTGTCGAATCCGCCGGTGAAACGCACCTGGGTCTCGCCGCCATAGTAAGCGTGCTTGAAGCGCTGGGCGATCAGCACGTCCTTGGACTGCACGTGCCATTTCTCGCCGGTGTACGCGGGCAGTTCGATGCCGCTGCGGTTGCGGAAGTTCACGCCGCTCCACCGGCCGCCCGTGCCGTCGCCGGTCTCCTTGCCGTTGGTGACGTCGAAGATCGCGCACCCGGTGATGTATTCGGGGGTAACGTACGCGTAGTTGACGAACGGCGCGAGCAGTTCGTGGTTGTTGGGGTGACGGTTGACGATCTCGTAGACCGGCCGGGGCCGCCCGAGCCAGTGCAGCAGGATCGCCGTCTCGGGCGCGGCGTAGTCGGTGAGGCCCGGGAGCTTCTTGAAGTGGCGGGCCCGCTCGCCCATCCACCATGCGTAGTCGGTGTTCCAGCCCGAGCCCCCCATACCCCCGTTCTTCGCGCGGGACTTGCTCCCGCCGCGCCAGCCCGAGATGTAGATCTGTTCGGCCTCGATCAGGGCAAGGTCCAGGAACATCCGGGCGCGCTTGGCCAGGACCGGATCCTTGCTGTAGTACAGCAGCTTGTAGATCGCCCAGTAGTTGGCGTGCTCATACTCGCTGCTGCCCAGTTCACCGAAGAGTCCGTGCAGGGCGTAGTCCTTCAGGCCGCGGCTCCACAATGCCACGTATTTCTTGTGGCGCTCAGCTATCGTGTCGCCTTGCTTGAGCTTCCTGTTGCGGAACGCAGGGTCGTCTACCAGGCACCCAAGCTGCGTGATGGCGCCCGCATCGGCCCGACCGGGCAGGTTGTGCATGGTGACGACGTGCTTCTTGTCCTGGGCCAGACGCTCGTCAATCATCGCGGACGTCTTGGTATGCCATCCCCCCACTCTGAAGTTGTAGATGTTCTTGAAGAGCCTTTCCTTGAAGGCTTTCTCTACGTCGGGCTCCAGTCGCCCGGCGAACAGGCCGTTTTCGGAATTGAACACGCGCAGGAATTCCTCGCAGAGCCTCTCCCCCTCGCGTCGCGTGTCCAGGTCCTTCAGCGTGTTCTCTCGCAGCCACCGGTTTGCGGCCTTGGCGTTGGCCCCGGTGGCGAGGTCGTAGAGCAGTTTCGCGGCGTCGGGATTGCTCTGCGGATTCCAGAACTCGTTGAGCCGCGTGATCTCGTACTTGCCCGGTCCGGAGGTTGACTTGGCAATATGCGCCTTCCATGCGTCGTGGCTCTGCGCCTTCATGTAGATCGCTCGGGCCGCGGCGACAACCTTGTCCTCAATACCGGGAATCTGCTTGTAGTACTCCTGCGCGGGCTTGCCGGCAATAGCGGACATGGTGACGGCTGCCCGGGCGCGAAGGCGGATCTCTTCCTGCTCGTTCCTCAACATGGTCTGGAGGGCCGGCAATGCCGGGCTCGCGTTCGGGCCGATCATTGCCAGGTTGACGGCGGCGTTCCAGCGCGTTTCCCAGTTGTCGGACTTCAGGAGCTTGGCCAGCGGTAGAGCGGGCGCGTCGCCCTTGCGGCTGAGCAGGAGCCCCACGTCTCGGGCGCGACAACCGAGTTTCATATCGTACTTGAGCATATCCACCAGCGTGGCTGCGTGCTTCGCGGCCGGCGGGACGAGGGAAAGCTCGCGGTACTTCTGGCGAATACCCCAGTAGTTGTCCTCGCCGATGCGCCGGGGCATGAGAGCGTTGAGTTCGTCCCGGACATGGGGGCCGATCCTCTTGGCCATCTTGAGCACAGTGTCCCAGTTCTGGTCGGGCCTGTGGGTCTTGACATAACGCTGCACGTACGCCTTCAGGAGCGGGACGGCCTTGTCTCCGCCAAGCCAGGCCAGCATGTCCAGGTCGACGCGGCCCTTGCCGCTGGCCATCTTCTCGGTGTAGAGGGCGATGACGACCTCCTGCACGTCGGCATCGGGCATCCTGATCAGGATGCTCTTGGCACGCCCGCGCCAGTCAATGGGCCCGCCCATCTACCAGTACAGCCCC
>CAZVEV010000017.1:0-40861 GCA_964625865.1 uncultured Planctomycetaceae bacterium
TGTTCATGGACCAGACTGTAAACCATGTACCGGCTTGAAAGGACTTTGAGCCCGTCGGGCTCCAGAAGAGAACGCGCCCGACCTCATCGTGGACCTACCGGGGCGAAGTGGATACCCCATTCCGGTAATCCCCGTCCTCGTTCGGTTTCTTCGTTCTCTTGACCCCCTATCCATTTCATCTCCGCTATCCCGTCAACAATCTCCTTCTTTGTCCGGCCTCTCGTCTCAATGCCCCCGCCAGAGAACAATGGCTCACACAGTCCATCGCGCACGTGGAAGCTAGACCTGGTCAGGCAGGCCGAGCCCGCGCGAGATGCGATCGAAGTCGTCGAGACTGTAGTACTCGATGATGATCCGCCCGCTGTTCTTGGCCCGGCCCGGACGAATGGACACGCGCGTGCCGACGGCCTGGGTCAGGCGTTCCTCGATGTCGCGGACGTACGCGGGCTTGACCGGCGTCGACCGCTTCGGTGGATCCGTGGGGGCCAGTTCGGTCTGGGCGGCCACCAGGGCCTCCAGGTGGCGAACTGAGAGCCCCTTGGCTGCGGTCTTCTTCGCCAGGCGCACCTGGAGCTTATCGCGTCCGGCAAGACCCGCCAAGACCTTGGCATGGCCGAAGGTGAGCGTGCCCCCGGAGAGCAGCTCCTGGCAGGGGTCCGGTAAGTCCAGGAGGCGCAAGTAGTTAGAAACCGTCGCCCGTGCCTGGCCCAATCGCTCGGCCGCCTCGGCGTGAGTCAGTGAGAACCGGTCGGTGTACTGTCGGTAGGCCAGGGCACGTTCTATGGGGTTCAGGTCGGACCGCTGGATGTTCTCCACCAGTGCCCATTCCATCATCTGCTGGCGACTGGCCTCGCGGACGATGCAGGGGACGGTGTCCAAGCCGGCCCGTCGGGCGGCGCGGAGGCGGCGTTCGCCGGCAATCAGCGTGTAGGGCTGGCCCGTATCGGGACTATTGTCATTGACAACGATCAGCGGCTGAATGATGCCCTGCTGGGCGATGCTGTCAGCAAGCTCGGCGAGGTCGTCCTCGTTGAACTCCCGTCGGGGCTGATACGGGTTCGGTGCGATGTCAGCCAGGGCGAGCGAGACCTCGGTGGCCTCGCGTTGAACAGCGGGTGTTGTGACGGGATCCTCGACAACTGGCGGGGGCGGATCGCTGAGGTACTGTCCGTCCGGAGCGGCAGGCGGCGTGGAGGCGGA
Organism: uncultured Planctomycetaceae bacterium; assembly: GCA_964625865.1. Classification (GTDB taxonomy): domain Bacteria; phylum Planctomycetota; class Phycisphaerae; order SM23-33; family SM23-33; genus CAZVEV01. Next base: position 1,201 of record CAZVEV010000017.1, read on the forward strand.
GATCAGGCTGGACAGTCCCCTACCGAGGCGTGGGCGTGCGTGTGTGGATTTGCTGCTAGCGGCCATCTCAGGCATCCTTTCCCTTCTTCAGTACGGGTTGCGTACTGATCCGTGGCGGTGTTCCACGTGGAACATCCATGTTCTGTTACAGGAATGGTAACACGGGAACCGGCGAGGTCAAGGTGTTTCTAAAAAACGGGACGAAGAGACATGCATGCAAGGGGCGCGCGAGCACGATCTTGTCTCCTTTGCGCCACAGGGCAGTCACGAGAATCCGACGAGGGGGCGCTTGCGTACGCGAACAGATTCCTGTGTATTCCGCGTGCAACGAGTTGCACGCCCTACCAGGAGATGTTCCACGTGGAACATCTGCTCGTGGCTACGGCTGGCCAGCAAGCCAGCGGGACAGGATCATCAGGGCCCACAGGCGGTGTCGGTGGTCGTCCCGGCCCCGCAGGTGGTCGTTGATCAGCCCGGCCAGGGCTTCCTTGCGGCAGATGCCCCGGGTCAGCAACGGGCCCTCGAGCAGCGTCTCGCACATCGTCTGGCAGAGATCCTCTCGCAGCCAACGGCCAAGCGGGATCGCGAAGCCTCGCTTGGGCCTGGCAAACACCCCCGGCGGCAGCAGGTCGCCAAATGCACGGGCCAGGATCGCCTTGCCCCGTCGTCGGCCGAGTTTGGCTGAGACGGGCAGGGACAGGCCGATGTCCACCAGACGATGATCCAGCATGGGCGCGCGAAGTTCGAGCGAACAGGCCATCGAGGCGATGTCGGTCTTGACCAGGAGGTCATCGGGCAGATAGGTCAGGACGTCATGGCGCTGGGCACGAGCGACCTCGGAGGCCAGATCGTCCTGCTCATAGAGATCGCAGAACCATCGGGCAGGCTCGTCAATATCCACGGCAGCCAGGAGATCGTCGGTGAACAGCCGTGGGAGGTCTTCGGGCTCAAAGACGGCGCGGTACTTGAGGTACTGGGTGGCAAAGGGATGCGGCAGGCCCCGGACGAAGCGAATGAAACGCCTGAGCCGGTTTCGTTCATCATGTGAAGCGAAGGGTGCAGCGACGGCTGCGGCGATGCGTGCGGCAAGATACGTGTGGGGTCGCATCGTCTCGGCAAGGTGCATGGCACGGTATCGGTCGTAGCCGGCGAAGACCTCATCGCCGCCATCGCCGGCCAAGGCGACGGTGACGTGTTGACGGGCGGCCTGGCAGATGAGGAACGTCGGCAGGGCGCTGGAATCACCAAAGGGCTCATCGTACAGCCGAACGATCATATCGAGCATCGCGTGCGGATCGGGACAGACCTGCAGCTCGGTGTGGTCCGTGCCGCAATGGTCCGCCACTGCGCGAGCAGCAGGGCGTTCGTCGTATTCGGGATCGTCGAACCCGGCTGTGAACGTCTGGACACCGCCCACGTGTCCCGCGGCCTGCGACATCAGTGCGACGACGATGGCCGAATCGACGCCTCCGCTGAGCAAGGCGCCCAGAGGGACGTCGGCAGCCATGCGGGCATGGACCGCGCGGGTAAGTTCTGCGCGGACGGTGTCTGTAATGTCGGCCGATATGACAGTAGCACGTCGGTCGCCTGGCAGCCAGTAGGACTGTGGCTGGCCGGGAACATGTGATACTGATAACGAGTGTGCTGGTAATAGCTTAGAGATTCCCCGCCACGCGGAATGCGGCGCGGGGATGTAACCGGTTACCGCATAGGATGTTAAGGCCTGAAAGTTGATCTGTCGGCCGACATGGCGGTGGCGCAGGAGGGCCTTGGCTTCGGAGGCGAAGATGATGCGATCGTCAGCAAGGGCATACCAGAGGGGCTTCTGGCCGAGACGGTCACGGGCAAGGAAGAGGTGGCCGGCGTGGGGGTCGTAGATGGCGAAGGCGAACATGCCCTCGAGATGGTGGAGCATGGCCTGGCCGTGGCGGGCGTAGAGGTGGAGCAGCACCTCGGTATCGCCGGCCGAACGAAACGTCGCGCCGTTGACAGCGAGTTGGCGGCGGAGTTCCGGGTAGTTGTAGATCTCGCCATTGAAGGCGACGGCAAGCGACGCGTCGGGCAGGCCCATCGGCTGGCGCGAGCCGGGCGGGTCGATGACGGCCAGTCGCTGAAAGCCGATGGCGCAGCGGCCGTCAGAGGAGACAAAGGAGGCGGACTCGTCCGGGCCGCGGTGAGCGAGCGCGTCAGCCATCCTTCGGGCGCAGGCCGGATCGACCTGCCCGGGTGCGAATAGGAACTCTCCGGCGAATCCACACATGGACGAGATTGTACAATTGTGCGTGGCGGGGAGGCCAGCACTTGTTTTGTCCGGACAATCGGCTAGACTGTCCGTGGTGCGACGGTGGTAAGGCGCGGGCGTGTGAAGGAGCGCGGGCATGGATGACAGGTCGGTAGAGTCGCTGGAAGACATTTGGCCGCTGCAGGCGGCGTTGAACGCGAAGGCGGGGATCGATACGGCGGGATTGGGGAGCGCGTTAAATGGGGAGGCGGGCCACGACCCGTGCGCGGACGACCGTCTTACGGCGGGGCGGGCGCTGAAGAATTACATAGACGCCCTGTCATCCGAGTGCCATGAACTCCAGGACTGCCTCAGTTGGAAACACTGGTACGCCGAGGCCAAGGCGGGCAGGCAGCACCAGTTGCAGGACATCCAAAATGCCCGCGTCGAGGCGACGGACATGCTGTTCTTTTGGGTCAGCATCTGTCAACTCCTCGGTATGACGCCCCAGGACGTGTATCGCCTCTACGAGAAGAAATTGGGTATCAATCATCGGCGCCAGGACGAGAATCGTACGCAGGCGGAGCACGGTGTGCACGAGGATGAGAACCGGTCAGTTGTATAGTACCGACGCGGCAGGAGTGGAGAACAAAGGGTCCTGAGAATGGCCGAGAAACGATTGCCGGTAGCCGTTATTGGGGTGGGTGCTTTTGGGTCGGAAATGGTATCGGCCTTGAAACAGAGCGACCTGGTGGACGTCGTGGGACTCTCGGATCTTGACGCGGAGAAGGCCGCCGGCGTCAGCGCCGAGACGGACGTGCCGGGATACCACGACAATCGGAGCCTGTTGGCCGAAACGCGTCCCGAGGCGGTCTTCCTGTGCGTGCCCCCGATGTCGGCCTCAGAACTGATATCGGCGTGTGCGGATCGTGGGATCCACGTCTGGAAAGACCTGCCCCTGGCACGAAACCTGCCGGAGGGCGTCGCCATGGTCAGGCGGATGGAGGAGGGTGAGTTGAAGCTGGCGGTGGGGACGCAGCGGCGGTTTTCGGCGGGATACCGCTGGGCGCACGATGCGAAAGGGCGACTGGGGGATATCTTCCTTGCCCGGTCGCACTACCTGTTCAATTGGGGTCCGGAACTGGGGTGGCGTGGTGACTTGGAGTCCGCCGGCGGGGGGGCGCTGCTGGAATTGGGGTATCACGCGATCGATCTACTCGTGTGGATGCTCGGCATGCCGGATGAGGTCTATGGCGCCAGCGCGGTGGGCAGTCGGAGTGTGGCAGTTGGCACGGATGAGCCGGTACACCGCATGCACGACACGGACGATACGGCGGCGACGATCATGCGATACATCAGCGGGGCGATGGCGTCGGTGGTCACGACGCGATCGTCGGGGCCGGTCAGCGAGGAGTTGTGCATACACGGCCGGTGCGGGTCGCTGCGGGCCGACGGCGAGACGTGCGTGCTGCGCGATCCGGACGGCAACATTGTGGGTCATGCCGAAGACGACGCCACGCCGGTCAGCGTGCTGCGGCGCCAGGCCGAGGCGTTCGCGACGGCCGTGATCCGCAATGCAAAGACCTATGAGTGCTCCGGGCGCGAAAACCTGCTGAACCTCGCCGTGATCGATGCGATCTATCTTTCCGACCGAACGGGACAGATGGAGGAGCCGTACCGCCTGCTGGAGCAGCAGGGCCTGACGGCCGAGGCGTGCGTCACATTGCGTCCGCTGGAGGAGGAACGCAATTCCGAAGGGGACGACCTGGAGGAGATGTCACTTTAGGGAGCGACGCGAGTGAGGGTAGGGCGTGCAACTCGTTGCACGCGGGAGGAACAGCCGATCCGTTCTGCGTGCAACGAGTTGCACGCCCTACTAAGCGATCAGTGATTGGGGTCGACGTCACGGTTGCACTGTTCGATGGCGCGATCGAGGGCGTCGAGTCTCTGGTGGTCGGTCATATCCACTCGCAGGGGCGTGACGGTGACGAACCCTTCGGCGAGGGCGGCGACGTCGTTATCGTGTTCGAGGAAGCTGTAATCGTCTGCGAGGAGATAGCTCTCGACGGGGTGGTCGGGGTCGTGGCGGTTGTAGATGTCCTCAATTCCGGAAATGGACTGTTTGATGACACGCAGCCCGCGCGGCTGTGGCGGGGCGGCGGGAATGTTGACGTTCACCAGTTCGCCGGGCGCGACTCCGGCGGCGAGGAGACGTTCGAGGGTTCGGCGGACCAGGGCGGTGGCGCGGGGGTAGTCGGGGGTGTGGCCCTCGACCTGGAGCGACAGCGCGACGGCGGGGATCTTCATCATAGCCGCTTCCGCGGCGGCAGCTACGGTGCCGGAGTAAAAGACGTTGATTCCCACATTCGCGCCGGCGTTGAGTCCGCTGAGGACGAGTTGGGGTTTTTGGTCTTCGGGCAGGAGTTTTCGGACGGCCAGGCGGACGCAGTCGGCGGGGGTCCCGTCGATGATAAGGACATCGACGTCGTCGCGTCCGGGCAGGGGGCGTCGCTGGACGGGCAGGGGGCGCTTTATGGTAATGGCGTGTCCGGCGGCGGACTGGTGCTTTGCCGGCGCCGCGACGGTGATCTCGCCGAGGCCCACCGCCGCGTCGTAGAGGGCGGCAAGGCCCGGTGCGTCAAAGCCGTCGTCATTGCTCAGCAGGATCCTCATTGCCGCCGCAGCCTACCATGGCTGGCGGCGCGGCGGCAAGGGGCGATCAGGCCGACGGTTCGCCGGCGGCGGCGGAGCGTTCAAGCAGTTCGGCGACCTTCTGTTTCAGCGTGTCGAACTCGACGGGCTTCTCGAGGAAGTCCCAGATGGGCAACCAGGTGTCGTCGATGTCGTCCGAGCTGAAGCCAAGCGGGAACCGTGCGTTGATGGCCGTCAGCATGAGAATGGGGACGGTCTTGAGTTGCAGTTCGTCCTCGTGATGCATGGCCCGCGCCAGTTCGAAGCCCGCCGACGAGTCCTCGGGAAACATCACGTCGAGAATCGCCAGGTCGGGCAGGCGGTCGGCCATCCGCCGGCGAGCATCGTCAACCTCCAGAATAATCTCGACTTCGTGCCCTTCCTGTCGCAGGACGGTTGCGGCGGCGGTGGCGAAGTCCTCGTCATCGTCCACTATCAGCAGGTATGCCATGTGCGTTCTCCCGTGTTTGGCTTTTCGTGTGAGAAACAGGCGTTTGTGGGAAGATCAGTTCAATCGTCGTACCGCGGCCCGGTTGGCTGGTGACGCGGATGTGGATGGTGTAGAGTTCGGCGACGTGTCTGGCGATGGCCAGACCGAGACCGGTGGACTGCTTGTTGTGCCTGGCCGCTTCGGTGGTGCGGTAGTGTTCCTCGAAGATATGCGGGATCTTGGCCGCGGGGATGCCGATTCCCTCATCGGCGATGGTGACGGTGGCCCGCCCGTTATCGCCGCGCCCGCAGGCCACGCGCACCGTGCCCCCGTCGTGAGAGTAGTTGATCGCATTGGACAGGAAGTTCATCAGGAGCATCTTGAGGTGGTCTTCAGCGGCAACGACCCTCGCGGGGCTCATGTCGCAGTCGAAGGTGATCCGGCGGCTTTGGGCGGTCGGCTCAAGAATGCCCATGCCCCACTCGAGCACGTCGGCCAGCTCCAGCGCGGTCTGACGAAGCGGGCGCTGGCTGGTCGAGCTGAGATTGGCCAGTTGAAGCATTTCCTGGATCTCGGCGGCCAGGGCGCGGCAGCGCGTGGCGATGCGTTGGGTAACGGCCCGGGCCTCGTCCGGAAGGGTTCCGCAGTAGCCCTCCAGCAACAGTTGTGCGTTGGCCTGGATGGCGGCGAAGGGGCTCTTGAGCTGATGAGTGGTGGTCAGCATATGTCGCCGTCGCTCGGCCATGGCGGCCTTGAGACGCTCGTTGGCGGCATGCAGATCGGCGTCGCGCTGGCGGACCATGGCGGCGAGGTGTGACACGAGGTACCACACGACCAGCCAGATTCCGATGGCCATGATGAAGTTCAGCGCGGGCAGCGCGCGGTCGGGTCCGCCGGCGTCTCCGGCCGGCTCGATGAACAGGTGGGTCGGCGGGAGCAGGCCTGAGCTTACCGCCACGATGCAGGCGGCGTATAGCGCGCAGGCGATCAGCGTGACGGCGAGGCTCTGGCGATACGGGAAGAAGATGCACGCCAGGGCGATGTGGAACAGGTAGGCGAACGGGATGTACGTTCGGGTCGGGCCGACGAAGTAGACCACGCAGGTCAGCACGATCAGATCGAGAGCGATCTGGACCCACAGGGCGGCCGTGGCGTACCTCGGGCGGGCGTCGGTTCGCCGAGACGTGGTCTTGATGGAGGCAAGGTAGGCCACGTTCGTCAGGACAAGGACACCCGCGGTGACAAACGGCCACACGCCCGGCTTGCGGAGCCCCATCGATGCGAAGAAGCCGGGCAGAATCCCAAGCAGGCCGAAGACGGTGAGCACGGCGATGACGACCCATCGGAGGTAGCAGAACCACAGGGCATTCTCGGCCAGCAGGGACGCATCCAGCGCCGCCTGGCCGGGGTGGTCCGACGGCCCGGACGGGCCGCCCGGCGAGGCGCCCGCCTGGCCGGGAACGAATTCGTAGGCGCCGGGCGGCTGGCCGGGCGCAGCGGGAGGCGGGTCTGAATCTCGTGACGTGTCGTCGCACATGGTCATACAATTGTAGGCGCCCCGGTCCGCGCCGTGCGGGGCTTTGTTCGCGCAGTGTTCACGGCGTGTGTGAGATGTTCGCGCGCACTGCAAACGTCGATCTGACGATCGACCGCCCGAGTCTCGGTCGCGGCGGAGGCTACATGTCGCCCTGGGGCATCTTCTCGATCTGCTCGACGGTGAAGACCGGCCCGTCCTTGCAGACGTACAGGCTGCCCACGTTGCACCGCCCGCACTTGCCGATTCCGCACTTCATGCGGTTCTCGAGCGTCGTGTAGACCGCGCCCGGCGCGAAGCCCTGATCGGTCAGGACGGGAATCGTGAACTTGATCATGATCGGCGGGCCGCAGACCACCGCGACGGCGTTGGCGGCCTTGGGCGCCGTCTCGCCGAGCACGGTCGGCACGAAGCCGATCTTGCCTTTCCAGTCCTCGGTCTCCCCGCCGGGATCGACGGTGGTCACCAGGTCCACGTCGTCGCGCCGGTCCCACTCGGCCAACTCGTCCTTGTAGACCAGGTCGCCCACCGTCCGCGCGCCGTACACGATCGTCACCTTGCCGAACTCATCCCGCCGGTCGAGCACGTTCCAGATGACGCTGCGCACCGGCGCCAGGCCGATCCCGCCGGCGATGAAGACCACGTCCTTGCCGGTCCACTCGTCGATCGGAAACGCATTGCCGTACGGTCCGCGAAACGTGATGGTCTGCCCCTCGTCGCGGTCGCTCAGGGCGGCGGTCACCCGCCCGGTCCTGCGGAACGTGCACTCGATGTAATCGGTTCGCGTGGGGGGGCTGGCCACGCAGAACGTGCTCTCGCCCTCGCCCGGCATGCCGTAGAGGCCGAACATGCCCACGCGATAGCGCTGGTAGAACGCCGCCTTGAACGCCTCGTCGGTGAACTCCAGGCGGAGCGTTCGCGTGTCGACGGTCTCGGCGCGAATCGACGCGATTCGCATCGTGGTGGTCTGGTAGACGTTCTCAGCGGTGGGGGGGGCTGTGGGGGTCATGAGGCGGTGGCCTTCGCTTCGTGGTCAATCCGGCGGCAGGTTTCGGAAATCGCCATCTTCGCTCCGCAGAGCCGGGCACATCGGCCGCACCCGGTGCAACTGAGACGGTCGAACCGCTCGGGGAAGTAGCTGAACTTATGCATCACGCGCTGTCGCCATCGCTGGGCCTGGGCGGCGCGGGGGTTGTGGCCGCTGGCGTGGAGGGTGAACAGGCCGAACCCGCACGAGTCCCAGTTCCGCAGGCGGACGGAGTTGGTTCGCGTGGACTCATCCTGCATGTCGAAGCAGTGGCAGGTGGGGCAGGCGTAGGCACAGGCCCCGCATCCGAGGCAGGCCAGCGACACCTCGGCCCACAGGCCGTCCTCGAAGTGTTCGGCGCACCAGTCGGCAACGGCTTTCGGATCGAACTGAACCGGCACGTCCGCGGGCGGGTCGGGCGTGACCTCCGCGTCGGCGAGCAGGCCTCCGGCGGCGTCGGCCACCGCGGCGCCCTTGTCGGTCAGCGGCTCGAAGGCGAGGGCGGCCCCGCCGTCAGCGGGCCGGAGTACCGCGTCGGCGCCGTCCGTGCTGTCGGGCGCCCCGCCGACGGACGTGCAGAAGCACTGCTCGTCGGTCGCGGCGCACGCCAATACCACCACCGTCATCGCCTCGCGCCGCGCATTGTAGAACGCGTCGGCGTAGTCCCAGTTGAACACCGCGTCCATCGCTGCCAGCGACGCCGCGTCGCACGGGCGAACGCCCAGGGCGACGGTCTTGACCGCCTCGGGCTGCACGTCGGTCAGCGTGAAGTCGTTGCCCTCGGTCTCCGCGCGCCCGATGACCTCGCTGCGAGGCATCAGGACGTCCTTGACGGAGTTGACGGGCACGCCGGCGGTGGCCACCTGCTGGGGCGCCGCCCACGGGACCAGGCGCAGCACGCCGCCGTCTTCAACCGGCGCGATCACGCGGTATCCGGCCTCGGTCAATGCCCCGGCCAACTCGGCCAGCTTCGTTGTCTCGATTGCTTTCATCACGACCTCGTCATGAGCGTTGCCCGCGGGCGATGCCTAACGGATGTACTCTTCCCTGTCGTCTTCGCACCACCCGCCGATGACGGGTTCGGCCTGCGGATCGTAGCCGACCTTCACGTTGAACTCCTCGGCGACGGCCGAGTCGAGCATGGCGTTCAGGGCCATCAGCTCGATCCCCTGCGGGCAGGCGGCCTGGCAGGCGCCGCAGGCGGTGCATCGCCCAGCCAGGTGGAACGCCCGAATCGTGTTCCACGCGTAGTTGCCGTGTTCGAGAGCCGCCGTGGAGATCCACTGGGGCGTGTTCTTCTCGACGATGCACTGGGTGCAGTAGCACCCGGGGCAGGCGGCCCGGCAGGCGTAGCAGCGGGTGCATTTGGCGAACTGCTCGGACCAGAACGCCGCCCGCTCGGTTGCGGACATGGCCTGCAGTTCGTTGATCCGGTCGAGCACGGCCTGGTCGGGGGCGATCTCCGCGTAGTTGTCGTTGAGCAGCTTGGCTGTCCCCGCCAGATCCAGCACACCGGGACACGTCTCGCCGTCGACGCCGATGATCACGACATTCTCGTCGCTGATCTGGCTTTCGGCGGCCAGCAGGAGAAGGCTCCTCATCACGGCCGGGCGGGCGACGACGGCAACGGGCATGCGGGCGAGAATCTCCCGCTTTCGCAGGTAGGCTGCCGGATTCAGCGTCTGGTCGCCGTCGAAGGCCAACTGGTCCAGTTGGTCGGCGTCGGTGAAGAAGGCCGGCACGCAGTGGTCGCCGCGCTGTCGCGAGGCGATGACCATGTTGACGCGACCGTCGGCGAGCAGGGCCTTGGCCTCGGCCTGGATGGCTTGAACTACTGACATATCCGCCTCCTTGCCGGGTTGGTCGCCTCGAACGGGCCCGCATCGCGGATCTTTGCGGTCAGCTCGTTGATCAGGTCGGCGAACTTCTGCCCTTCGGCGGCTGAGACCCAACTGAAAAACAGTCGCTCGGGGGCGATGCCCGTGAAGTCGAGCAGTTGGCGGAAGAGCGTCCATCGGCGTCGGGCGTGGTAGTTGCCCGAGGTGTAGTGGCAGTCGCCGGGGTGGCAGCCGGAGACGAGCACGCCGTCGGCGCCGCCCTCGAAGGCCTTCAGGATGAACAGCGGATCGATCCGCCCGGTGCAGGGCAGCTTGACGATCCGGACGTTCGGTTCGTACTGCAGCCGGCTGGTGCCCGCGAGGTCGGCCCCCGCGTAGGTGCACCAGTTGCACACGAACGCAACGATACGCGGCTCCCATTCGCCTGCGGCGGCTTCTGTTGTCGATTGTGCTTGAGTTTCAGTCATTCGAGTGTCGCTATCTGTGAGTAAATCTGCTCGTCGGTGAAGCCGTCGAGCTCGATGGAATTCGATCGGCAGATCGCCACGCACGTTCCGCAGCCCTGGCAGAGGCCGGGGTTGACCTCGGCGACGGTTTGGATCACCTCGCCCTTGCGGTTGGTGATCTCGCGGTCGTCTATCGCGCCGTACGGGCAGGAGCCGATGCAGGCGCGGCAGTGGACGCAGGTGGTCTCGTTGACGCGGGCGACAATCGGCTCGCGGGCCAGCTCCGGATTGGCGAACAGGCCCAGGACCTTGCTTGCGGCGGCCGACGCCTGGGCGACGGTGTCCGGGATGTCTTTGGGCGCCTGGCAGGCGCCGGCAAGGAAGACGCCGGCTGTGGCGGTCTCGACCGGGCGGAGCTTCGGGTGGGCTTCGCTGTAGAACCCGTTGGTGTCGTACCCCACGCCGAGCATCTGGGCGAGCTTGTCCGAGCCTTCCCGCGGCACGACGGCGTCTGCGAGCACGACCAGGTCGGCGTTTATCGTCACCGCCTGCCCGGCCAGCGTGTCGGCGCCGCGGACAACCAGCTTGCCGTCAGCCCGCCGGAAAATCCTGCTGACGCGCCCTCGCATGTACTGGGCCCCGTCGGCCTCGATGGCGCGGCGGACAAACTCGTCATACCCCTTGCCTCCCGCCCGGACGTCCATGTAGAAGACCACCGCCCGCCCGTCGTGGACCTTGTGGCGGTAGAGCATGGCGTGCTTGGCGGTGTACATGCAGCAGATCTTCGAGCAGTAGGCCTTGCCGTGCTTGTCGTCTCGCGAGCCGCAGCACTGGATGAAGACGACCGTCTTGGGGACCTCGCCGTCGCTCGGGCGCTGGATGATGCCCGCCGTCGGCCCCGACGCCGACGCGAGCCGCTCGAACGCGAACCCGTCGATCACGTCGGCCAGCTTGCCCCCGCCGTACTCGCCGTATTCCGAGTGGTCCCACAACTCGAACCCGGTCGCCGCGACGATCGCGCCGACCTTGATCTTGACCAACTCGTCGGTGTCTTCGTAGTTGACCGCGTCGCGCGGGCAGATCTTCGCGCACAGCCCGCACTTGTCCTTGACCAGCTTGATGCAGTGTTCGGCGTCGATGACGGGCTTGTTGGGCACGGCCTGGGGGAACGGGGTGTAGATCGCCGTCCGGTTGCCCAGTTCCGCGTCGAACTCGCTGGGGATCTTCTTGGCGGGGCACTTGGTGTAGCAGGCGCCGCAGCCGGTGCAGGTGACCGGATCGACGTAGCGGGCCTTCTTGCGGACGGTGACCTCGAAGTTGCCCACGAATCCGTCGACGGCCTCCACTTCGGCGTACGTCATCAGTTCGATGTTCGGATGGCTGGCCGCGTCGACCATGCGGGGCGTGAGGATGCACTGGCTGCAGTCCAGCGTGGGGAACGTCTCGCTGAGCCTGGCCATGTGCCCGCCGATCGACGGGCTCTTTTCGACCAGGATCACCTTCTTTCCGCCGTTGGCGATGTCCAGGGCCGCCTGGATGCCCGCAATGCCCCCGCCGATGACCATCGCCGTCGGCTCGACCGGGACGCGGATCTCCTCCAGCGGGGCGTTGAACTTGGTCTTGGCGACCATCGTGCGAACGATGTCGATCGCTTTGTCCGTCCCGGCCGCGACGTCTTCGTGCACCCACGAGCAGTGCTCGCGAAGATTAGCCATCTCCAGCAGGTACGGATTCAGCCCGGCCTCGGCGGCCGCGCGGCGGAACGTGACCTCGTGCATCCGCGGACTGCACGCCCCGACAACCACGCCGCTGAGGCGCTCGTTGACGATCGCGTCCTTGATCATCTGCTGGCCCGGGTCCGAGCACATGTACTTGTAGGCGACGCTGACGACCACGCCGGGCATCTCGCCGGCCGCCTCGGCCACCGCCTCGCAGTCCACCGTGCGCCCGATGTTCTCGCCGCAATGACAGATGAACACTCCGATACGCGCCATGGTCAGTTACTCCTCGCGGCGGCCGGTTCTTCGCTGTCAGCGGGCGCCGCGTCGGTTATCCGCTCGGCTATGCCCATCGCGTCAACGAAGTGGCGGTTGAGCCCCACGTCTTTCGGTTCGACTCCGGCGGCCAGGCCCAGCAGCTCGCTGAGGTACAGGATCGGCATCTGGAAGTCGCCCTTGCCCCGCTGGCGAATCGTCTTCTGCCGCATGTCCAGGTTCGAGTGGCACATGGGGCAGCCGGTGATGACCGCCTCGGCGCCGTTCTCGGCGGCGTCGGCAAGGACCTGGCTGGTCAGGTCCACCACGGCGCTGGTCTTGGACATGCTGAACCCGGCGCCGCAGCACTCGATGGCGTAGTTCCAGTCGACCGGGTCGGCCCCGGCGGCCCGGATGGCGGCAAGCATGCCGGTGGGCGACTCGTGGTCGTCGCCGGTAATCACGTCCTCGTCGCGGCTGAGCAGGCACCCGTAGTAGGCGGCGACCTTCAGCCCGCCCAGCGAGCGGGGCAGCTTGTCGGCCAGCCCGTCGGCCAGCAGCATGTTCAGGTACTCGTTGATGTTGATCACCTTGATGCTGCCCTCGTACGTCCGCTCGGTGATCTCGGTCATCTCGGCTTGCAGTTCGGCGCTGCGGGTCACCCGTACGTGCGTGCCCTTCAGTCGGGCGAAACACGCCGCACAGGGGGCCAGCACGGTCTCGAGCCCCTGGGCTTCAGCCAGCGCGAGGATCCGGTAGGGCAGGGCGACGGCCAGCGAGTGGCTCAGGTTGTGGGCCGCCGAGGCGCCGCAGCAGTTCCAGTCGTCGGCTTCGATCAGTTCGACGCCGGCGACGGCGCTGATGGCGCGGATGGACATTTCCAGTTCGATCCCGCCGCCGCCTGAGCTGCAGCCGGGGTAATAGCCAATCGAGTTCATCGGCGGGGACCTCTCTTCCGGCAGGCGTCGAAGATCTTCTTGATCTCTTTACGCCCTTTGACCTTGTGGCTGGTAAGGGGCAGCTTGCCGCGTGCGAGCATCGGCGGGACCATCATCACGTCGCTGAACAGGTCCATGCTGGCCAGCTTGTACCGGCGGACCAGCGGCATCTCGCTCATCCGCCCTGTCGTCTCAACGCTCTTGAGGAACGACTTGTGGAAGGCCAGCACCTTCTTCTGTATCGGCGAGACCAGGTGGCGGGCGTTCGAGATCTCCCGCAGCGCGTCGATGACAGCGGCCGGATCAAGCTCCTTGGGGCAGCGCTGCCCGCACGTCAGGCAGCCGACGCAGCTCCAGATCGCCGTCGACGTCAGCAGCGTCTTCTCGGCCCGGGCGTCGCCGATCTGGGCCAATCGCATGATCTGCGAAGGCGTGATGTCCATATACCGGGCCATCGGACAGCCCGCCGTACATTTGCCGCACTGGTAGCACTCGGCGACGTTCTGTCCGGCGGCCTCGGTGATAGCCGCTTGCAGTGGTGATTCAACTTTCTCGGACACACCAGGTCTCCATATCCCGCCGACCGGCCTGCTCGCCCTGCCCGGGCGGGTATCGCACTCGCCCCGAGGCACACCGTCGACTCGTTCAAATCCTATCACATCGCCGCAGGCGAATCGAGGGGCTTTGTGAAGAATAACACAAACTCCTCTGCTCCGCCCCGCGCCGGCATGACGGCGTGGCAAGCCGCACAATCCGGCCTCCACCTCGGCCGTATCGCTGCCGGGCCCCCACACCGGCGCCAGCGCTCCTATCACGTCCGACCGGCCCAAACCTTAGGGCCGTCCGTGCCCCGTTGGCCCGTGAACAACACCGGGTTGACCTGCAACCGTGTAACCTGCCTGCCGGCAGGCGGGTCCCCGTCCTCTTTTCGTTTCTTTTCTCTCTTTATCCTCTATCCATTTCATCTCCGCTATCCCGTCAAACATCTCCTTCCTTTCCCGGTCTTTCGTCTCGATGCCCCCCGGCAGGAAGAAAGGTCGCACACCTGCAACTCGCTTGCACGCGGAATGGATTGGGTGTTCCTTCCACGTGCAAGCACGTTGCACGCCCTACCTCTGTCGGCCCCAACGCGAAGGTCGGACCCGCAGCACCCCGGCCAACGCGTTTAGCCGCCCCTGGCCGCAATTGGCCGTCGCAAAGGACCTTACCCCCCACCGCCGAGGCAAAACGCGGCCTACCCCGTCGGCTGAGCTTCTACGACGTTTTCTGGTTATTCTGGGTATTGGCGAGTAAGAAGGCCGCGTCTACATCGTTCAGCCCGGCCATCGGTTGCGTGGGCAGGGAGTAGGGCGTGCAACTCGCTTGCACGCGGAACGGATTGGGTGTTCCCTCCGCGTGCAAACACGTTGTACGCCCTACCTCTGGCGGGACGTCTCGATGACGTAGGCTTCCAGCCCGGCGACGACCAGCAGGAGTCGGCCGTTGGGATCGACCCAGTAGACCCACGGCACGTTGCCGCGTCCGACCTGGTCGTACGCGGTCAGGCGAACGGTTTCCTTGCCGATCTTCACGTCGAGCGTCTTTCGATAACTGATGCGACAATCAGGCTTTATCTGGTCGTAGTGGTCTATCAGCGTAAAGGTCTGGGCCTCGGTCTTCTCGCCAGGCAGGGCCTGAACGACGCTGAACAGCGCCCAGTTGATCGCGCAGGTGCCTGTGATCTTGTGGGTTACAACTCCACCGGGGCCCTTGATCCGCACCACGCCGTCGGCCAGCGTGCCGGTCTTGGCCTGCTTCGTATGGGCTACGGGCTTGCCCCCCGCATCGAAGACCTCGGACACGAACTCCCATCGTCGCGGGGCCGGCAGGAGATCGCCCGTCCGCGAGTAGATCGTCCCGACGGTCCTTTGCGACCCGCCGGACAGGCTGCGGTCGCAGCGAACGGCCAGGCGCGTCGCCCCCTTGGCGCCGACGGCCCAGTTGAGTTTGACCGTACCGACCTTCGATCCGCGCCCCGTCAGCGTGTAGATGCCGTAGGTCTGCTCCCAGGCGGCACTTGGGGCGAATTTGCCTTGGGGGACCTTGCACGCGGCAAGCACGGGGCCCAGCGTGTCGAGCGGGAAGTGCGGCGGGGCGGGCCTGGTCGGTTGGAGTGGGGGTCGCGGCATGGTAGGGCTCCGTCAGGTTCGCTTCGGTCTCGGGCGTTTCGGCTTGGCCTTCCGCGTGGGCTCAACGCGGTGGAGTTTCGACTGGAACTCGGCCAGCATCCTGCGGTGGGAGGCCAGGACCGCCGCGTGATCGGCACTCTGGTACAGGTTCTTCGTCTCCCACGGATCGGCCTGCATGTCGAACAACTGCTCCACCGGGTCGCCTTCGTAGACCGAGTACTTGTACTTCGCGGTTCGCACGATATGTCCCGCCGGGCCGTAATCGGCGACGAGATACGATCGCCACTTGGCGTCCTTCCCTGTCAGAATGGCCTTTAAGCTCTTTCCTGTACAGGGCTTCGGCGTCTCGATGCCTGCGAAGTCACAGAGCGTGGGCATGATGTCGGTCCCGCTGACCAGGTGTGTGCGGTCGACCTTGCGGGTGATACGTCCGGGGCAGGCGAAGACCAGGGGCACCTTCATGGCCTCGTCATACGGATACCATTTCGAGACGTGCCTGTGTCGGCCTCGCCCGTCGCCGTGGTCGGACGTGAAGGCGATGATCGTGTTGTCGGCCTGTCCGCTGTCCTCGACGGCCCGCAGGAGTCGCCCCACGTCGGCGTCGAGCATCTCGACCATCCGGGCGTAGATGTAGAGGTAATACCGCCACTGCTGGTCGTCGTAGTCGTCCACCCGTCGCTTGTCGAGCCACTCCGGGGCCTTCGGGCGGGTCTTGTTGTTCGGCGGAAGCTTGGGCAGTTCATCCTGTAACTGCGGGAACGGCTTGCCCTTGGGCATGCGGAGCTGCCGCACGCTGCCCCAGTAGCAGATGTCGTGCGGCTGCATGAACGAGGCGACCATGAGATACGGCTTGTCGGCGGGCCGATTGCGGATCCACGCCTCGCAAGCGTGCGAGACCAGCGTGTCGCTCAGGTCGCCCTGGGCGCGCCCCGCGGGGAGGGTGGTGAATCCGGGCACTTTGGGCTGATACCCGCCCGGCAGGTGCCACTTGCCGCAGTAGACCGTCTGGTATCCCCGCGCTCCGAACCACTGGCCAAGGTTGGGCCTGCTGGCGTGGATCGGTACGGTGTTGGTCACCACGCCGGTCTCAGCCGGCATCAGCCCGGTCATCATCGAACTTCGCGCCGGCGAGCAGACCGGGGACGTGCTGTGCGACTCGAGAAACGTCGTCCCGCTGCCGATCAACCGATCAAGGTTCGGCGTGCGAACGTCTTTGCACCCATGCGCCCCAATCGCATCCAGCCCCAGTTGATCGCAGATAATCAGCAGAATGTTCGGCTTGCTCGCCTTGGCCGGCGCCGCAGTGGAGGGCAACTCACCGGCCGACAGCGCCGCGGCGCCAAGGACGGCGCCCTTCAGGACGTCGCGGCGCCCGGTGTTGGGAGGTAAGGGTGGTTTCATGTCAATTCCCATGCTGGTTCCGTCCGCTCGTCACGTCACGCGCGCCAGGGGCGGTCGCGTTTGATGCCGCGGGCGAAGAGGCCTTTGAGGATCGCGGCGTCGTGGGCGATCTGGAAGTCGAACATGCCCACGCACATGAAGTCGGCCCCGCTGGTCAGGGCGTACTTGAAGCCCTTGGTGGGGCTGATCGACCCGGCGGCGAGGACCTTGAAGGCGATCCACGGCTTGGTCACCTTCTGCATGAACGCGATGGTTTCCTTCGGCGTGGCCGAGTGGTAGTTGTCGGTGTTGAGCGTCTTGAAGTAGAAGTCCACGTCGACGCCCTCCTTCTCGCAGGTCACGGGCGAGTTGAGCGTATGTCCGCCGACGCCGGCGATGAGCTTGTTGGTCTTCAGGTACGCCGTGATCTTCTTGAGGGCCTCGATGCCCTTGCCGCCTTTCTCGCGGACCATCCGGTCGGCGTACGCGCCCTGGACGAAGGCCCCGACGGCGCCGTTGTCGACGGCGAGTTTGGGCATGTGCAGCGGGTCGGACGTCTTGGAGTGCATCTGCGCCAGCCACTGGAGCTTGCCCCCGTTCTTGCGGTGGCGCTTGATCAACCGCAGCGTGTGGTCGTTGATGATCGTGATCATCGTGTTGATGCCCTGCTGCTCGCAGATCTCCCACGTCTCGATGACCTTGTCGTCGGTGAAGTAGTGCTTCATCAACTGCGAGACGTAGACGAGCTTCCTGCTGTGGGCGTATCCGCTGATCAGGTTGCCCCCGCAGATCAGGCGGGACATCCGGACGTTGCCGATCTTGCCCGCCGGCAGGGCCGCCCCCTTCGCCGCAGGCGCTGCGGTGCCGGCCGACTCCTTGGCCAGCAGGATCTTCTCCTCCAGCGTCAGCCCCGCCGCCGCGACGGCCGAGGCCACCGCCGTGTGCTTCAAGAACCCCCGCCGATCGGATCTCTTCTCTGGCATCGCCGTTCTCCTGATGTTCCGTCGTCGCACGCCGCTCACGCCGGTCCCTTGCCGTACACCGCTATCTCCACGAACCGCACCAACTCATCTTCCATGCCGTCGGCCGTGTATACACGCACGAACCGCGTCTCTGTTCCCTTGCCGTCTTCGCCGCGGGCGTCGACAATCTCGCCCCACCAGCGCGTGTAGAACGCCGTATCGTCGCCCTTGCCCATCTTCGCCGAATCATCGTGGTCGTTGTTGAACAACGTCCTGACGTTCCGCGTGAAGGCCGCGTCGTCGGCTACGCGGACAATCACATCATTATAGATCGTCGCATTCTTGTAGAAATGCCAAATCACCACCGCGTGGATCGTGCGGACCTTCCCCAGGTCGATCTGGACCCATCCGAGGCCCGGGGCGAGTTCCACGTAGTCGAAGGGCCCGCTCTTCTTCAGCCCGTCGGTAATCTGGTCGACATCGCCGGCCAGCGGCTCGTCCGTCGAGGCCGTCACCGGCTTGTATATCGCCAGGTTCGTCATGCCCGGGGGGACCTTGAACGGTTTGCGCCGCTTCTGCGGGCGCAGGTGGGGGGGCTTGAGGCCCTTGGGATTGCCCGGCGTGGCCCGCGTCACCGCGTCAGGTCCCACGCCGATATCGAGTTCGACCAGGTTGGGGTCTTCGACGGGACGCGTCCGGGGCATCGTGGCCGGATTGGTCGGCGCCCGGGAGGTCGTGGGCCCCTCAGGCGGGCCGTTCCGGTCGCCGCCGGACTCGCGGCAGCCGATTGCGGCGAAGAGGGCGCACGAGACAACCACTACGCCTGTTGCATGCAGTAGACCTTCTCTCACCGCCACTCTCCGGTCTGCGGGCCCACGCGAGGGCCGCTGCGACCACTGTACCACACGGGTCGGTTCGGGCAAACCCTCGGCACGACGGGGGGGAGAGGCCCAAGGGGCATATTGGTCATGGACAGGGGGCGCCTGCGGGGCTATCATTGATCGTATGGACAGATGAGCAGCCGGGGACCGGGTGCGTAGGTGACCGGCCGGGGCTGCCGACCTGAATGGGAGAACCTGGCCATGGCAAATGAGACTATCACGATTGAGACCACGGGGAACGTCACGGTCGTGACGCTGAGCATTGCAGAGATCACGTTTAACGTTTCGGAGCAGTTGCAGGCGGACATCACGTCGCTGGCGGGCGAGCAGCCCGGAATGGCGGTCGTGCTGGACTTGTCGGCGCTGAAGTTCCTGGGCTCCCTGGGCCTGACGACGCTGGTGGTCATTCTCAAGCGTCTTCGCGAGGCCGAAGGGCGCTTCCTGATCGCCGGCCTGGCCGGCCAGCGCCTCCGCGTAATGGAACTGATGCGCATGACAAAGGTCTTCGAACTGCACCCCGACGTCCCGTCGGCCCTGCAGGCCGTCGAAGCCGCCAAGACCACCTGACGAACCCATTCGCGCGGAGGGGGGACGTGTTCTCGCGCCGTACCCCTCTGCACTTGCATCGAACGCGTCCCTCATCCGTCGATACCCCACGGGTGGAACCCGTGGGCGTTTGACCCGCCTGCGCCGCGCCGAGAAAACGCCCCCGGGCTCCGCCCGGGGGGTATCCGCGAACGAGCATCCGTTGCGATCGCACATCCTTGCGCGGCCCCTGCGTTCCAGCACGCCCGTTGCCCTGTTGCGTCTTCCCGGTCCAGCGGTTATTATTCCCGCTCGCAGTGAACGTGACCGTGACGGCCCCGACGTCTGCGCCGCCTCCGGCGCGCTGCCGTCGCCTGGACTGTCCGCAACGGCATCCGAGGAAAGACACACATGGTTGAACTGAATGGACTGGACTGGTCGCTGATCGTCGGTTTCTTTGTCATCGCCCTGCTGGTGGGCCTCTGGGTGGCCAAGCGGGCCGGGTCAAGCTCGGCGGAGTTTTTTCTGTCAGGCCGATCCATGCCCTGGTGGCTTCTGGGCATGTCGATGGTGGCAACGACCTTCTCCACCGACACGCCGAATCTCGTGACGGACCTGGTGCGCCAGAACGGTGTGGCGGGCAACTGGGCGTGGTGGGCGTTCCTGCTGACGGGCATGCTGACGGTATTCGTCTACGCCAAGCTGTGGCGTCGCCTGGGCGTGCTGACCGACGTGGAGTTCTACGAGATCCGCTACAGCGGGCGGTCGGCGGCCTTCCTGAGGGGATTTCGCGCGATGTACCTTGGCGTGTTCTTCAACGTCATGATCATGGCGATGGTGACTCTTGCGGCGATCAAGATCGGCGGGGTCATGCTCGGCTTCACGCCGATCCAGACGATTCTCGTCGCCGCGCTGGTTACGGTCGTCTTCAGCACGCTGGGGGGCTTTCGGGGCGTGATCCTGACCGACTTCCTCTTGTTCATCATCGCCATGATCGGCGCCGTCGCCGCCGCGGTGATCGCCCTGGACCGGCCCGAGGTCGGCGGAATGAGCGGGCTGTTGAGCAGTCCCCAACTGACGGACAAGCTCTCGCTGGCCCCCGCGTTTGATTTCAGCACGGAAGAGTCCACCAGCACGCTGCTGACGATCCTGATTATCCCGCTGACGATTCAGTGGTGGTCCGTCTGGTATCCCGGCGCCGAGCCGGGCGGCGGGGGATACGTCGCCCAGCGAATGCTCGCGGCCAAGGACGAAAAGCACGCCGTTGGCGCGACGCTGTTCTTCAACGCCGCCCACTACGCCCTGCGTCCCTGGCCTTGGATTCTCGTGGCGCTATGCTCGCTGGTCCTGTTCCCGATGGACTCGGCGCCGGACCGCAAGGCCGCCGAAGAGGCCCTCAAGGCGCCGGCAATGGTGAAAGTTGCCGAGGCCGTCGCTACCGACGCCGACGCGGTTCCCCAAGCCGACAAGGACACGCTGCAGAAGCTCAAACTCCAAGCCAAGGGGCTCACGTCGCTGAAGAAGGCGTTCCCCGAAACGCCCGACGACAAGATCGGTCACGACATGGCCTATCCCGCGATGCTGACCTACCTGCCCCACGGGCTGCTCGGACTTGTCCTCGCCTCGCTTATCGCGGCGTACATGTCCACAATCTCGACGCACCTGAATTGGGGCTCGTCCTACGTCGTCAACGACTTCTACAAACGCTTCATCAATGCCGCCGCCAACGAAAAGCAACTGGTCTGGGTCGGGCGGATATCCACGGTGACGATGATGGCGCTGGCCGGCATCCTGGCGCTGTGGCTGGAGAATGCCGTCCAGGCGTTCAAGATTCTCCTCCAGGTCGGTGCGGGCACGGGCCTGCTGTTCATCCTCAGGTGGTTCTGGTGGCGCATCAACGCCCTGAGCGAACTGACGGCCATGATCGTCTCCTTCGTCGTCGCGGTCTACTTCGAGACCGCCGACCCGGATATCTCCTCCGGATTGAGGCTCGTCATCGGCGTGGGCATCACCACGGCGGCATGGATATCCGTGACGTTCATGACCCGCCCGACGGAGACCGCCAAGCTGCGTCAGTTCTACCGCAAGGCCGAGCCGGGCGGTCCGGGCTGGCGGAGGGTCGTCGAGCAGGCGGCTGCCGACGGCGAGCCGATCGTCGAGGGACAGCCCAAGTGGACCGTCCCGCTGGCGCTGCTGTGCATGATGATCGCCTGCCTCGCGGTCTACAGCGCACTGTTCGCCACGGGGTACTACCTGTACGGTAATACCGTCCCGGCTGTCATCCTGACCGTGGTCGCCGTCGCGTCGGCGGTCTTCCTCGGCAAGACGTGGAACAAGGTCAGTTCGCACTAGCAGCGCGTCGAACGGGACACCGTCAATCATCAAGGCCGCCTGGCCTTCCCAACGCAACAGGAAACGTATGTCACAACCACAACTAGTCGTAATGGCTGCCGGGATGGGCAGCAGGTATGGCGGGCTCAAGCAGGTCGATCCGGTGGGCCCCTCGGGCGAGGTGATGCTCGATTATGCGTGCTTCGACGCGATTCGCGCGGGGTTCGGCAAGATCGTGTTCGTGATCCGCCCGGACTTTGAGGACGCCTTCCGCGCCGCGACCGAGTGGATCGCCCGGCGCGTCGAGACGGCCTACGTCTTCCAGGAACTTACCGCCCTGCCCGACGGCTTTGACGTCCCGGCCGATCGCGTCAAGCCGTGGGGCACGGGCCATGCCGTGCTCGCCGCAAAGGACGCCGTCGACGGACCGTTCGCCGCCATCAACGCCGACGACTTCTACGGTGCCAAAGCCTTCGCCGTCATCGCCGATCATCTCCGGACCGCCCGCGACGTCGACGGGGTGGCCGACTTCTGCATGGTCGGCTACGTCCTGGAAAAGACCCTTACCGACAGCGGCCACGTCGCACGCGGCGTCTGCACCGTCGACGAGCTCGGCTGCCTCGCCCAGATCGTCGAGCGGACGAAGATCCAGCGGTTCGGCCCGGACGTGCGGTACACCGAGGACGACGAGCAGTGGCACGACCTGGCGGCCGACACGCCGGTGTCGATGAACATGTGGGGATTCACCCACGGCATGTTCGACGCGCTGGAGGCCCACTTTGCCGCGTTCCTGGCCGAGCGGATCACCGTCCCGACCGCCGAGTTCTACCTCGTCGACGTCGTCGACTCCCTCATCCGTTCGGGCAAGGCGCGGGTCAAGGTCCTGGACACCGATGCCCAGTGGTACGGTGTGACGTACAAAGACGATCGCGCGCGCGTGCGAGAGGCCATCGCCGAGATGGTCCGCGCGGGGACCTATCCGGAGGACCTGAGGCAATGAGCGTTTGGGAAGACGTGTGAGCGACTATATTGCGGACATCGCGGCGAAGTTCGACCTTGGCGGGGAGTTCATCGACGCCCGGGCCTACGGGTCAGGGCACATCAACTCGACCTACGTCAGCCGGATCCGGACCGGCACGGGCGTGGTGCGGTACGTCCATCAGCGGATCAACCACGATATCTTCAAATCGCCCGAGCAGGTGATGGAGAATATCCAGCGCGTCACCGCCCACATCCGCGCCAAGCTCGTCGCGGCCGGACTCGATCCGACCCGGCGCGTGATGACCGTCGTGCCCACCGTCGACGGGTCCGGTTTCCACAAGACGCCCGACGGGGAGTACTGGCGGACGTACCTGTTCGTCGAAGGCGCGAGCACGTACGACGTGATTGAGAACCCGGACCACGTCTACGCGGCGGCGAAGGCGTTTGCCGAGTTCCAAAAGGCCGTCGCCGACCTGCCCGCCCCGCGGCTGCACGAGACGATTAGAGATTTCGGCAATGCGGAGAAGCGCTTTGAGGCGCTCGACGGGGCGCTCGATCGCGATCCTGCCGGTCGGCGGGAGGATGTGAAGGGTGACGTTGAGTTCGCCCTGGCCAGGCGGAACATCGTTTCGATGTTCGAAAACCTCCGCCGTGCGGAAGCCGTCCCCGAACGAATCATCCACTACGATACCAAGATCAACAACGTCATGATCGACGATGAGACCGGCGAGGGCATCTGCGTGATCGATCTCGATACCGTCATGCCGGGCCTGGCGATGTACGACTTCGGCGACGCGGTGCGCATGGGGGCCGCTGCCGCCGCCGAGGACGAGCCGGACCTGACCAAGGTCTCGGTGGACCTCGCAACGTTCGACCGCCTGGCGTGCGGATACCTTGAGACGGCCCGCGAATTCCTCACGCCGGTCGAGATCGATCACCTGGCCCCCGCGGCGAGGCTTATCACATTCGTCCAGGGCGTCAGGTTCCTGACCGACTACCTGGCCGGCGACCTGTACTACAAGATCAGCCGCCCCGACCACAATCTCGACCGCTGCCGCACCCAATTCAAAATGGTCGAGGACATGGAAGCAAAGACCGAACAGATGGAAGACACGATCGCAAGATACCGCTGACCACAGGGCGTGCAACCTGTTTGCACGCGGAACGAACAGCTTGTCCCTTCCGCGTGCAAACGAGTTGCACGCCCTACGGTGGCGGACAGCCGACGACTAACGACGCATGCGAGGACATCATGCAAGGCGAACGCATCAACACCAAGATATTCGAAAGCTCCAAGGCCGCCTCAAAGGCTGTCGCCGACCGGATTGTGGACCTGATCCACAGCCGCGCGGCCGAGGGCAAGCAGGTCGTTCTCGGCCTGGCGACGGGGCACACCCCAATTGAGGTCTACCGTGAACTCATTCGTCTGCACCAGGACGAAGGACTCGATCTGTCCAATGTTGTGACGTTCAATCTCGACGAATACTGGCCCATGGGTCGCCAGGCCATCCAGGGCTACTACCGGTGGATGCACGAGAACTTCTTCAATCACGTCAACATCCCGCCCGAGAACATCCACATTCCAGATGGCGAAATCGGCCCGAACGAGATTGACGAATTCTGCGCCGGTTACGAGCGTGCCATCGAGGCGGCCGGCGGTATTGACCTGCAGAGTTTAGGTATCGGGCGCACCGGGCACATCGGCTTCAACGAGCCGGGCTCCTCGCGCGGCAGCCTGACCCGGCGCGTCGCGCTGGACCGCGTGACCCGAATGGACGCGGCAAGCGACTTCTTCGGCGAGGAGAACGTGCCCCGCGAGGCGATCACCATGGGCGTCGGGTCGATCATGGCCGCTCGAACGGTGTGCCTGCTGGCCTTCGGAGAGCACAAGGCGCCGATCATCCGGCGAACGGTCGAGGGCGGCATCTCTTCCCAGGTGGCCGCCAGTTTCCTCCAGGACCACTCCGACGCGACGTTCTACGTGGGTCCGGCGGCTGCGGCGCACCTGACGCGGATCGCCACGCCCTGGCTGGTCGGGCCCTGCCAGTGGGACGAGGGCCTCACGCGGCGGGCGGTGATCTGGCTGTCGCGGAAGCTCGACAAGGCGGTGCTCGCCCTGACCAACGAGGACTACGGCGAGAACCACCTGCAGGACCTGCTTGCCGCCCGCGGCGGGGCGTACGAGACTAATCTGGAAGTCTTCAAGCGCCTGATGAACACGATTACGGGCTGGCCCGGCGGGAAGGAGCCGGGCAAGACCGTGCTGATCTTCAGCCCGCACCCCGACGACGACGTGATCTCCATGGGGGCCACGCTGCGCCGCCTCGTTGAGCAGGGGCACGACGTGCATATTGCCTATCAGACCAGCGGCAATATCGCAGTATTCGACCACGCCGCGCTGCGCCAGGCGGAATTCGTCGAGCAGTTCAACGCGATCTTCGACATCGCGTCGCCCGGCATCGAGCGCATCGAGGAGTTCCTGCGCAGCAAGAAGCCGGGGGCCGTCGATTCGAAGGAAGTGCAGGCGGTCAAGACCCTCATTCGCAAGATTGAGGCCGTCGCGGCAGCCAAGTTCTGCGGCGTGCCCCGAGCCAACTGCCACTTCCTCAAAATGCCTTTCTACGAGACCGGCGCCGTCCAGAAGCTGCCTATCGACGAGCCTGACGTGGAGGCCTGCCTCGACATCATCCGCCAGGTCGGCCCCGACATGGTCTTTGCCGCCGGCGACCTGTCGGACCCGCACGGCACGCACCGGATGTGCCTCCAGGCCGTCTTCGCCGCACTCGAACAGCACGAGACCCAAATCGGCCACATGCCCGCCGTCTGGCTGTACCGCGGGGCGTGGCAGGAGTGGGCGCCGCACCAGATCGACATGGCCGTCCCGATCAGTCCCGACGAACTGTACAACAAACGTCACGCCATCTTCCGCCACGAAAGCCAGAAGGACCGCGCCATGTTCCCCGGGCCCTACGACGCCCGTGAGTTCTGGCAGCGCGCCGAAGAGCGCAACCGCTCGACGGCCGACGTCTACGACAAGTTAGGTCTGCCTGAGTACCACGGTGTCGAGGCCTTCGTCCGCTGGACCGGCCCGGACGCGGCGGCGGCTGACGTCGGGTGATGCACCTTGGTTGATGAACCTGACATGAATGCGCCCAAGACGCCGTTGGCCCTGCGGCTGGCCCGGAGAATCGTACCCGCGGCCACGCTGGGGGCCTTCCTGGCGTTGGCTCCTGCGGCCTGGTGCGTCTGGGCCCTCGCGGCGGCCAGCCCGCACCTGTCGATCTGCTCGTCGGTGGCCCTCCGGGCGGTCGGTCTGCTGGCCGCCTGCAGCGTGCCCGCGATCGCTCTCGCGATTCTTCGACGGCGCTTCTTCTGCCGATTCATCTGCCCCGTCGGGCTCCTGACCGAACTGTGTGCCACGATCAGACCCGGACGCGGACCTAAAATCGGAAAGTTGCCTCGACTGGGACAATGGCTGGCCTTGGCGTCGCTGGGGGCGGCGATACTTGGGTGTCCCCTGTTCCTGTGGCTGGACCCGCTGGCGATCTTTGCCGGGGCGCTCGGCGCAGCAGTGCGCCCCGTGACGCTCATCAGCCTTCTCCCGGCGGCCATGCTTGCCGCAGTCCTGCTCCTCAGTCTCCTTGTCCCGCATCTCTGGTGTGGGCGGCTGTGTCCGCTGGGCGGTACGCAGGACGTACTGGCCGACCTCGGGGGCATGGTTCGGCGGATGTTCAAACGCGACCCGTACCCCAAGAGCACACTCGCCGCTTCCCTTGCGCGGAGGACTGTCCTGTGCAGCGGCGCCGGCGGAGTGTGGGCCCTGGCGATTCCGACACTGTTTCGCAGCGGCGCTACGCCGCTTCGCCCGCCGGCGGCGGCGAGCGACGAGATGACGTTCAAGTCCCTGTGTGTCCGATGTGGGGCCTGCGTGCGGGTCTGCCCGTCCGGCATCATCAAACGCGACCTGACGGGCGAGGCCAGCAGCTTCCTCTCGCCTGTGGTCCGCTACGCGGATGACTACTATCCTAAAGACTACTGTCACGAAGACTGCAACGCGTGCGGCCAGGTCTGTCCCACGGGCGCAATCGAACGTCTGGACGTAGCCGAGAAGAACCGTCGTCCGATCGGCCTGGCCCGCGTCGACTACAAGAGGTGCTATCTCTCGATTCCCGAGGACTGCGAAGTCTGCGTGCCCGAGTGTCCGCCTCGGGCGATTGAAGCGAGGTTCGAATACGACAGGGGCTCGGTACTCGAGATCGACCCGGCCTTGTGCAACGGATGCGGCAAGTGCCGCCGGGTCTGCCCCGCGAACTGCCTGACCATCGAGCCTGTGTGACGCGTAGTAGGGCGTGCAACTATGTTGCACGCGGAACGGCAGGGGTGCGGTGGTTTGACGCGAAGCGGCAACCACGCCTGCCTGTCGGCAGGCAGGTTGGGAAGATCCGGCGATACGTGGTTGCCGCTTCGCGTCAAACCACGGCACCCGCGCCCTACGAGGGTGCCGGCAGCGTTCGTCCCGCGTGCAAGCAAGTTGCACGCCCTACGAGATCGCCGGTACTCACGCATCGAGGGGGCGATAGTGAACGTCCATCGCATCGAGGCGGGGCAGGAGTGAGCCCAATCGCTGGCGGAAGTCGTCGAAGTTCCTCAATGCGGTCGGCGTCCACGCTACCTCGGCCAGGGCTGATCCACGCGGATACGCCATGTACTCTACGTGCTCGCCCGTGGGAATATACTCCGTCCAGATGTTGCCCTGCGTCCCGAGCACGCGGGCGGCCTGCTCGCCGGACAACTCGGCCGGGATCGGCTCGAATGAGTAGACCTTCTCCAATGGCAGGACAGCCCGCCCGATCGCCTTCGGTTCGCCCTCGGCGGCCTGCCTGTAATCGAAGTAGCAGTGACTTGTGGGACACATGATCACGTCGTGTCCGGCCTGGGCTGCTGCGATGCCGCCTTCGGTTCCGCGCCAGCTCATCACCGTTGCATCCGGCGCCAAACCGCCTTCGAGGATCTCGTCCCAGCCGATCAGCCGCTTGCCGAGTCCGGCCAGGAACGTCTCGATCCGCCGGATGAAGTAGCTCTGCAGTTCGTCTGCGTCGGCGAGGCCTTCGGCGTCGATGCGGGCCTGACACTTGGGACACTTGCGCCAGCGGTCTTTGGGGCACTCGTCACCGCCGACGTGGATATGGAGCCCCGGGAACAGCTCAGCGACTTCCGTCAGTATGCTTTCGAGGAAGGCAAAGACCTCCTCGCTTCCCGCGCAGTAGACGTTCTTGTTGATGCCCCACGTGGTCAGCACGTTCAGTTGCTCGCCGCGGCAGGTCAGGCTCGGTTCGCACGCCAGGGCCGACTGCACGTGGCCGGGCATCTCAATCTCGGGAACGACCGTGATATGGTTGGCTGCGGCATGGGCGATGATCTCGCGCATGTCGTCTTTGGTATAGAAGCCCCCGTGAGCCGGCCCCGCAGCGAGGCGGGCCTTCGGATCGGCTGCTTCGCGGAACGCGCCGATTTGGGTCAGTTTAGGGTATGCCTCAATCTCCAGCCGCCAGCCCTGGTCATCCACGAGGTGCAGGTGGAGGCGGTTGAACTTGTGAAGGGCCATCACGTCGATGAACTTGAGGACGAAGTCCTTTGGGAAGAAGTGTCGCGATGTGTCCAGCATGAGCCCGCGCCAACCGAAGCGCGGGCGGTCTGTGATCTCCACGCACGA
The DNA here is from genome assembly GCA_964625865.1 of uncultured Planctomycetaceae bacterium. GTDB lineage: Bacteria > Planctomycetota > Phycisphaerae > SM23-33 > SM23-33 > CAZVEV01. The sequence goes on from CAZVEV010000017.1 coordinate 29,240, forward strand.
AAGCTGCAGCGCCGTCTTGTCGGCGGCATCTATCCCGGCGGGCAGGAGTTGGCGGAGCGTCTGGACGCCGTAGAACAGTCCTGCCGCCGCCGGGGCGCGAATCACGACCGAGTCGGTGCCGACCGCAAGGGCGTAGCCCTCCGGTCCAAGGGCCTCGTCGGACTCGAATGCGGTCAGGATGATCGTATTGGCCAGGTCTCGTCCGTCCGTGGCGGCTTCGGCGTCGCGGCCGAGCAGTCCGGCCAGATACCGGGCGACCTCGCATGCCCCGCCCTGGCCGCCGTCGAAGAGGACCCTCGTCGCTGCGTCGACCTCAAATGCCCCGTCGAGTTCGGTCACGCTGACCGGCTTGGGAATGACCGTCATTGCACGTATGTCCTTGATGGCCTAAGTCAGGTGCGTCGAAATCACTTTCCGCTGACCGCCTGGAGGCGGAAGGTGTAGCTGTAGGACTTATTGGGCGGCAGGGTGTACTCCGGGTGCGGGCGGGCGCCCCAACTGTTGTCGCCGCCGACGCCCATCTGCTTGTGGTCCAGATTCACCGTAATCGTGTCGCGCCGGGGCAGGTCATGGATGTGGCGCCCGGCTTCCAGGTCGGCCATCGTGTACGGCCAGGCGCTGACGCTCAGCAGGCCGCTGGCCCGAAGTCCCACGCCCGCGGCGTTGGTCAGCGTGACCCAGCGCACGTCGGTGCGATTGGCGTTTTCCTGCGGCCGCACGTAGGGGTGCAGCAGGTCGGCGACCTTGCTCACATAGCGTCCGACGGCCGCACCGGTCTTGCGGTCCCAGTATGTTTCATGCGGCCCGCGGCCGAACCAGGCCATCGTGTCGAACGCGGCGGGCATGGCCAGTTGCATGCCGAACCGGGGGAGGTTAGGCAACTTCTGGCCGGCGGGTTTGACGGTGGACTCGACGGCAACCGTTCCGTCGCCGGTGATGGTGTAGACCGCGCGCCAGGTGGACTTGCCCACCGGCAGAGACGCCTGGACGGTCACACGGACGCTCTTGGGGCTGACCTGCTCGGCGGTGACGTCGCTGACCTTTCGGCTGGGGCCGGCGTTCTTCCAGGCGCCCTGGCGGTTCGGCATGCGGTTGCCTCGGTCGTTGTCGATCGGCACGCGCCAGAAGTTAGGTATCATCGGTCCGGCGAGCAGTTCAACACCGCCGGTGGTGAAGGACGTAATCGCCCCGCTTGTCCGGCCGATCTTCACGGCAAAACCCTTGCCCGTGACCGTGAAGGCCCCCGAAGACTTGGCGAGCTTGACGTCCGACATGGCCGCCAGGTCGGGTTTCGGTTTCGGGATCGAGTAGGGCATCTTGAACTGGTCCCACGCCACGACGTGGCCCTTGTCGGCCCAGGGCATATCAGCAGCCAGGGCGAAGGAGACCTTCAGATGGTACTCGGCGCCCGCGACCAGTTGGAGCTTGGGCAGTTGCAGCGTGATCTCGGCGGTCTTGCCGGCCTCGACGTCCACCGTGCCGATATCGCCCCTTGTGACGGCTTGCCCGTCGCAGGTCAGCTCCCATGATACGGTGACGAAATCCAGGTTGCGGAAGGTGTACTTGTTGCGGACCTTTACGCGCCCTGCGAGCAGGTCCTGGGGGACGACCTTGATGTTCTGGTAGACCTTCTTGACTTCGAGCAGCGACGGATTGGGTCGGCGGTCGGGCAGGACCAGGCCGTTGCAGCAGAAGTTGCCCGAGTTCGGCTTGTCGCCGTAGTCGCCGCCGTAGGCCCAGAACGTTTTAGGTTTTCCGGCGGTCTTCTTTGCCGCGTTGAAGTCCAGCCACAGGACGGCCGAGGCCGGCGGTGCGGCGTCGGGCTTGTTCAGTTCGTCCGCGGACAGCGCCTTGTTGTAGATGCGTGCCCGCCGGATCAGGCCGCGGAAGCGGCGATTGGGGTACTGGGCGTTGCGTCCGACGTTGACGGGATGCCCGCAGGACGTGATGGCGACGGTCGTGTTCCTCGTCCCTACCACCTTGCCGTCAACGTACAACTTCATCACCTTGCCGTCATACACGCCCGCCACGTGATGCCACTTGCCCACCCAGCCCTCGGGCAAGGGGGCGGTCAGGGTGATCCACTTGGCCTTGCTGTTGAAGAGGTTGAACTCAATCTCGGTGCCCAAGACGCTGACCTTCAGGCCGAACTGCGTGTCGCCCTTGCCGATGATCGGCGCGTGGGTGGAGTTGGCCTGGGGCTTGACCCACGCTTCGAGCGTCAGGGCCTTGCCCGTGACGTTCAGGCTCTCCGCGTCGGGCAGCATCGCAAAGCCGCTCAGCGCCTTGGCGCCGTCGGAGTCGACCACCTTGCCGCTGATCTTCACGGCGTGCCCGGCCGAACTCGCATCAGTGACCGCCATCGCCGGGGTCGCCGTCTTGAGCAGGCCTTGGTCGACCCAATCCCAGATGAACCCGCCCTGGAGGTGCTTGTACTTCTCGATGACCGTCCAGTAGTCCTGCAGGTTGCCCACCGAGTTGCCCATCGCGTGGGCGTATTCGCAGAGGATCAGCGGGCGGGTCTGCTGCGTCTTGGCGTATGACTCGATCGAGCCGATGCGGGCGTACATCGGACAGACAATGTCGGTGTGCGGCGCCTTGCCTGCGCGCTCGTAGTGGACCGGGCGCGAGGGATCGCGCTTGTGGATCCACGCCGAGGCGGCCTGAAAGTTGATCCCGTCGCCGGCTTCGTTGCCCAGCGACCAGATGATCACCGACGGGTGGTTCTTGTCGCGCTCGACCATGCGGATGACCCGATCGACGTGAGCGGTCTTCCACGCGGGCTTCTTGGCCAGGGAGGCCGCCCCGTACCCCATACCGTGCGACTCGATATTCGCCTCGTCGATCAGGTAGAGTCCGAACCGGTCGCACAGGGCGTACCACTTCGGATCGTCGGGGTAGTGGCAGGTGCGGACGGCGTTGATGTTGTGCGTCTTCATCAACTTGATGTCCTGGATCATCGACTCGACGGAGACGTAATGGCCCGTGACGGGATGATGCTCGTGGCGATTGACGCCCTTGCAGTAGATCGCTCGCCCGTTGACCAGCAGTTGCCCGCCCTTGATCTCGACCCGCCGGAAGCCCACGTTGCAGCCGACGACTTCGACGACCTTGCCTGCCTCATCGGTCAACGTGATCTGCAAGCGGTAGAGGTTGGGATGCTCAGCCGACCACGGGGCGGGCTTGGCGATGGTGATCTTCGGGGCGGACACTCGCGAGTTCTGGCCCGGCTTGACCGAGAGCCCGTCGACCTTGATCGATGCGGTCTGTTTGCCCGCGGCGTCGAGCAGGTCGGCCTTGATGCTGCACTTTTTCGGGCTGCCGGTGAAGTTCGTCACGTCCAGTTCGAGCGACAGGATGCCGTTGGTGTAGTTGTCGTCGAGAGTGGCCTTTGCCCAGAAGTCGCGGATGTGCAGGTCGCCCGCCGACCAGAGATACACGTCGCGGAAGATCCCGCTGAGGCGCCAGAAGTCCTGACACTCGAGGTAGGACCCGTCGGAGTGGCGGTAGACCTCGGCGGCCAGGATGTTGGCGCCGGGCTTGAGGTACTTGGTGATGTTGAACTCCGCGGGCGTCCGGCTGCCCTGGGAGTAGCCCACCTTCTGCCCGTTGATCCACAGGTAGAACGCCGACGAGACCCCGTCGAAATGGATGAAGACCTGTCGCCCCTTCCACGCGTCGGGGACGGTAAACGTCCGCCGATACGAGCCGACGGGATTGCGGTGATTAAACGCGGGCCAGTCCGCCGGCGGCGTGCCCATCACACGGGGCGGGTCCTTCTTGAACGGATACGGCTGGTTGCAGTAGATCGGCACGCCGTAACCCTGGATCTGCCAGTTCGACGGCACGGAGATGCTCTTCCACCCGCTGACGTCGAACGAGGGCTTGTAGAACTCCTTCGGGCGCTTGGACGGCTTGGGGACCCAGTTGAACTTCCACTTGCCGTTCAGCGACTGGTGGAACGGCGAGGCCTCCCGCGTGCCTTTCTTCGCCGAGGCCGCGTCGGGATACGGAAGCGCCGTCACACGCCCGGGCTCCTTGTTCCGCCCGATCATCTGGGGATTCTCCCAGTCGGGCTGCTGCGCCCGGACCTCGCAGGCCGCCAACCCCATCGCTACCATCACCGCCACACCGATCATCACACGTGTCTTCATCACATGACTCCTTGGACTGTTGCGAAAAGAACAGTGTGGTAGTATATCGCCCGGCCTCGACAGCAACAAGGCGCGGGGCACGTGACTGATTGAAGGAGTTGCGGTATGCAGCGACGTGTGATGGCGATGGCCGTGTTGATTCTTGCTTCGGCGGCTGGTGATGCCCCCGGGCGCGAGCCGAGGAAGCTGCGGATCCTGGGCGCCGATCGGCCTCGGGCGTTCTTCTTCCGCAATGCCGAGGGGTTCGCGGCCAACAGAAAGATCACGTACGAGCGGTGGGAGGCGTGTTTCGAGCGGCTGATGGGGATTCAGGGCAAGGTGCTGGACGAGGAGGTCCTCGGGCGCCAGGCGCGGAACCCGGAGTTCTTCACGCGGTTCAAGAAGCGCCACCCGGACCAGCTCGTCCTGCTGCACTTCAACGGCAATGCGCGCGATCCACGTTATCAGACCGACGGCTTCTTCGCCGGTCACTGGGTGTACCACAACGGGGCCAAGGTCCTCGCCGACATCCCCGCCGAGGCGGGCGTGACGGAGATCCGCGTCTCGAACGCGACGCTGTTTCGCACGGGCGTGGGGCGATACCGCACGAGCAACGAGGACATCGGCCTGTGCGTCCTCGACGCGGCGGGTAAGCCGGACTGGTCGAAATCCGAGCAGGTGCAACTGGTGTCCGTTGACGCGAAGAAGCGCCTGATTCGCGTCAAGCGCGGCTGTTACGGCACGCAGCCGCGCGGGTTCGAGGCGGGCAAGGCGTGGGCGGCGGCCCACGTGACCGAGGGTCCGTGGGGTTCGAAGAACAACCTGATGTGGTTCTACAACCACTCGACGACGTGTCCTCGCGACGCGGCGGGGCGGACGTGCGACGACGTGCTGGTGGCGGACCTGGCGCGACGGTTCGCGAAGGGCGGCCAGTTGGCGGCGTTCGACGGGGTGGAGTTCGACGTGCTGCACGGGTCGTGCCACGGCGGCAGGCCCGGCAGGCGGCCCGATTGCGACGGCGACGGGAAGGGCGATTCGGGCTTCATCGGCGGCAGGAACGTGTACGGGATCGGCGTGATCGAGTTCATCCGCAAGTTGCGCAAGGCCCTCGGCGAGGACGTGCTGATACTGGCCGACGGACACATGGGGCGTCACCAGCGGGCCTTCGGACTGCTTAACGGCATCGAGTCGGAGGGCTGGCCGGACCTGAGGGACGCCCGCGTAGAGGACTGGTCCGGCGGGATGAACCGCCACCTGTTCTGGCTGGCCAACGGGCGCGAGCCGCACTTCAACTACATCAACCACAAGTTCAACTCGCCCGGCGACCAGCCGGGCAGGCCCAAGCGAACGCCCGTGCCGCACTCCACCGTTCGGTTGGTGATGGCCGCGGGGGAGCTGACCGACTCGGCGTTTTGCTTCGCCCAACCGCCGGCCAAGGACAAGCGCAGCGACCTGATCGCGATCTGGGACGAGCTGTGGATGGGCACGGACAAGCGAGTGGGTTGGCTCGGCAGGCCCGTGGGTCCTGCGGTGCGCCTGGGCATGCGACGGGCCGACACGCTCGCGGGCCTCGCCGCCCCGCCCAAGGCGCCGCTGCTGGAGCGGATGAGCGGCAAGAGCGTGCGGTTTGCGATTGACGGTCAGGCCCTGAAGGTCTCCGCTGCCGGGACGGGCGCGAAGGAGCTCCGTTTCCGCTTGGCTGACGTGCCGGCTGGCGGGGCGGACCTGTTGGTGGCGGTGACCGCGCGGGCCGACAGGTGGGCAGGCTATCCCAAGGAGATGGCCCGCCAGATGTGGGTGGGCCTGGCCGCCGTGGGCGGGCCTCTGGTGACCGCGGAGATGCCCGAGACCGGCTGTCGCGTGCGTGGCAAGGCGGCCGGGGTGCTGGATCCGGCGAGCGGAGCGTCGGTTCGTTACTTCCCGACACGCAAACTCGGGGGCCAGGCGCGAGCGGCGTATCAGGTTCATCCGCCATGGAAGGGCGGCGCAGGCGGTACGTTCTGGCGGCGAACCGTTCGCGTGCCGGCCCGGGCGTCGCTGGAACTCCACACGGGCATGGGCGAGAAGAGCCCGGCCAAGAGCGACGGGGTGGTCTTCAGCGTGACGGTGGGCGAGGTCGGGGGCAAGGCACGGACGCTGCTGGAACACACGCAAACCGCGTCACGCTGGGAACGACACCGTCTCTCGCTGGCCCCGTGGGCGGGTAAGACTGTCGTGCTGACGTTCACCAGTGACTGCGGCCCGAAGGACAACTCGACGACGGATCACAGCTTCTGGGGCGACGTGCGGATCGTCGTGCCCGGCGCGCCGGCGGGGGGCAAGCCGGAGCGATTCATGACGTTCGCCAATGCGAAGGCGTTTACCTCGCACTTCGCATTCGGGCGCGTCGCGTCGAAGACCGTCGACCTGGAGTTTCGCATCGAGGGCGGCCAAGCGGTGTACATCTCAGCGATCACGGCCCACGCGGCGCCCGACGTGGTGTACCGGCCCTACGAGCGCGGCCTGGTGCTGGCCAACCCGTCCCTGCGGCCGTTCGAGTTCGACTTGAGCACGCTCCTGCCGGGCCTGACCTATCGTCGTCTTCGCGGCTCGGCGAATCAGGATCCCGAGACGAACAACGGCGCCGCGGTCGGTGCGAAGGTCACGCTTGGTGCGAAGGACGCGCTGTTCCTGGTGCGGACAGGTGCTGGAGGGGCCCCGGCGCGGTGACTGAGGTCCTCTCGCGGGGAGCGGTCACGCCAAAAGGCAAGCCTGAGCTATCGGCGTGAGAGAAACGTCTGCGCCATCGAGCGGACGAGGTCGTCGTCGTCCGCGGCGAGGGCCTTCATCGTGGTTCGCACGCCGACCGATCGCGAGGCGCCGAGCAGTTCGGCCAGGCGGAATCGGACCAGGGGATGGGGGTCCCTGGCGGCGCCGGTCAGCAGGGGCAGGATGTGGCGGTCGAGGGAGACGTTTGCCATCGCCGCGACGGTTTCGGCGCGCACGGCGAAGCTGGCGTCGTTGAGGGCCTGCCGCAGCAGAGGCAGCAACGCGGCCTTCGAGACCCGTCCGCTCAACGGCTCGGGCGCCTTTGCGGCGCGTCGTTCGATTCCGCGTGCCACCGCGAGCAGGGCCGCGGTCTGCCTCGCTGCCGTCACGCGCTTGAGCACATCAGCGCCGGTCAGGTCGGTCTTGATCGTCTCGAGGGCCTTGGCGTATTGCGACGCCCAGAGGTCGGGCCTGGTCCGGTCGAACGCGCCCAGCAGGTCGCTTCGCGTGATCTTCAGCGGCGCCACGTTGAGCGTGGGTACGGCGCTGATGATGCGTCCGAACGGTTTGACCGGCGCGACCGTCGGCTTGACGGTCAGGGTCAGCTCGGTCAGCGGCGTGGCGGCGAGGAGTCGTCCGAGTCGCCCGACGTCGAGCCTGACGACGGCCCGGACGCTCTTGCCCGGCTGAAGATACCGCGGGGCCGGCATGACGCAGAGGGGCAGGTCGTCGTAGGTTCGCGCGTTTCGGGATCCCGCGACGGCGACCTCGAGCTTGACCACGGGCCGGACCAGCCCCCGCGTGCCCAGCGGGACGGGGATCTTGGCGATGTTGGTCAGCGTGACGGCGAGCGTGAGATCCCGGCCGGGAATCATCGTCTCGCCGACAGGTTCCAGCGTAACGGTGACGAACTTGCCCGGATCGGCGCTGGCCAGAAGCGCCGTGCCGTCCGCGGCGGCCAGCAGGGCGGTGACGTCCTTGCTTTCGGCCGCGGGGGTCAGCGGGATCTTCGCCTTTCGCGCGATGGCGGCCAGCAGTCGGCCGGCGGGCCCGCCGCGGGGGAGCTTCAGCGCCGCATCGACGGCGCGCTGGGCGCCCGCGCGGTCACCGGTTTCGGCGTAATGCCGAGCCAGCAGGGCTGCCGCGTAGAGGTCCCCGGCGGCGGCCTTGGCCAGGCGCGCCGTGCCGGTCCGGACCAGCGCGGGATCCTTCGAGGCGATCTCCGCCGCGCCAAGCAACCGCTGGGCCACGGGATCCTCGCCGGCCTGGCGAGCGGCCAGCCGGGCGTACTTGAGGGCCTTCTCCGCGTTCGGTTTGGTCAGGAGGAAGAACATGGCCAGCTCTCCCGCCTGGGCGGGTGAGACCTTCGGGTCGGTGGTGCTGACGGTGTAGATCTGTTCGATGGCGCTGATCTGTTCGGTGGCCTGTTCGTCGTCGCCGACGGTCCGGCAGGCCTCGACGAGCATCGACCGCAGGTCCACGCTGCGCTTGTTGAGCACCAGGACCTTCGGGAGCGTCTTGACGACCTGCTGGGCCTGCCCGGCGTCGAGCATGGCGTTGAAGAGCCTCACCGCGGCGAGGTGTCGGGCCTGCCCGGTCGAGCCGGGCCTGTTGGCCAGCACGTCCAGATGCGTGTAATAGACCAGGGCTTGCGTGTGCAGGCCCAGTGCCTGGAGCAGGTCGGCCAACTCGTTGGCGGTGGCGGCCTGGCCGGCGTTGGCCCTCAGATCGGCCAGCAGGGCCTCGACGCGCTGAACGGTGGTGGGGCCGGGCAGCAGGTTCATTCGTCCGGCCAGTGCGACGGCCGAGCCGGCATCCAGTTCGAGCGCCCGGTCGAACGCCTTGCCCGCCGCGTCGGTCTGCCCCTGCCCGGCGAGGATCTGTCCGCGCTGGGCCTCGGCTTCGGCCCGCAGGGCCGCCGGCCTCGACGTGTCGCCCGAGACGCGTGCCAGGTGCGCCAGCCTCGCCTCGGCGGTGTTCTGCGCCGTCAGCGACAGGTCCAGCCACCGCAGGCCCGCCGCGTGGTCGCCTCCGCGGACGGCCAGGTACGCTTCCAGCGCCTTTGCGGCATCTTCGGGGCGGTGCTGACTCGGGTAGATCACGCGTGCGAGGAGGTCCAGCGTCTGGGGATTGGCCTGGTCGAGCCGTCGGGCGAAACGGCAGAGGTCCACGAGTCGCGCTGCCCGCTTGGGTGCGTTGGTCGTCAGGAGGATATCGCGGGCGCTGCGGTTGAGGCTGTCGGCGGTGATTCTCGCCTCGAGCCGGTCAGCGGCGCCGGCGGGGCCGGCGGTCGCGCACACCATCAGGGCGAGCGCGGGGAGAATCGCTCTGCCCACAGACGCGCGGTTCTGACGAACCGCCGCTAAACATGATCGGCACGACCGCATGTCTTGCGACCTTCCCTATCCTGTGCAGTCCCGGTGCGTAGGGACACGTTACCCGCGACGTTCGACCGTTTCGTCCGTTACGGTTTCTTGGGCACCTTGACCGTGAGCGTCTTGCTCTCGTCCTGGCGCTGGACCTTGATGCTGAGCGTCGCCTCTTTGCCGTCGCCCAGGACGTTGGCCAGCATCCGCCGCAACGTGCTGACGCTGCGGACGGGCTGGCCGTTGATGTTGGTGATCACGTCGCCTCGCTGCAGGTCGCCCTTGATTGCGGGCGAATCGCGCCCGACGTTAACGACGAGCACCCCGTCGGTCTTCATCGCCGGATTGATCGAGACGTACTGATCGATGGCGGCTTTGTCACGAACGAGCACGCCCATCCGCCGGCTGGCGTACCGGGCGACCTCGGTGGGGCCCTCGGGCCTGGGAGTCAGCGTCAGCGTCACGTCCTTCCTGCTTGCCAGTGTGAAGGTGATCTTCGACCCGACGTCCATGCGGTTGAGTTTCCGTTCGAGTGAGACCACCACCAACTGGGGCGAGGGCATCACCGGCAGGGGCTTTCCATCGACCTTGACGATGACGTCGAGTTCCTTGAGGCCGGCCTTGGCCGCGGGACTGGACGGGATGATCTTGGAGACGCGAATCCCCGCCTTGGCGGCCCCCATCACGTCCTTGTCGGCGGGCCTGAGGGCAATGATGCCCGACCAGGCCAACTTGCGCTGGCCTCGCGTCTTGACCACGTGGATGAAGTCCTCGACCGGCGTGAAGAACTCGCTGCTTCGCAGCGATCGGATCTGGGCGACGTTGCGCTGGCCTCGGATGGTCAGTTCGACCACCTGGGGCGACTGCTGCCAGACCAGCCCGATCGCCTTGCCCGGACCGGTGAACACCGGCGAGCACGTGCCGGTCAGCCGTCCGCCCGTGACATACACCATCGCCTGGGGCGTATAGCGAACCAGCGAAATGCACGCGCGCCCGAAGTACGGCGCATGGTCGATGTCGCGGGGCATGAGACAGGTCGAGACCACCTCGGTCCCCACGGTGAGCTTGGACGTGTCGGCAAAGGCCACCGCCTTCCACGCGGGCGCCGCCGCGTCGGTGCACTTGACGAAGCCCAGCCCCGTCTCGCGGTCGATGCTGACCAGTTCGGCCGCCATCGGACGCGCCGTCAGGCCCGGCAGACGAAGGGTGCACTTGGCGACCTTGGCGTTCCGCATCGAGGCGTTGAAGGCCAGCGACATGAACAGGCCGGACTTGTCGATGCAGACGGCCGTGCCGGCCGCGGTACTTGTGGCCGAGTCCTGCTCGAACTCGCACCGGACAAATGCCAGCGACCCGCGCGTCTGGGCGGCGATGTCGGTGACCAGTTTGTCCGTGCCTGCATGGGCCGCGGTGGACAGGGCGATAAGTGTGACGAGGGTTGTCAGGAAGGCTATCCGCTTCATGTCAGCTCCTTTGGGCTCTGTGACCCAGACCGTTGTTGTGCACGCTGCACACCGTATGAGGGCAGGCGAATGTGGCTGCTGCCCGGTTATGGCAATTCTAACCCGCGATGGATCAATAGGCTTACTACGCCTGTTATCGGTCGATTGGCGACGGCAAATGTCTTTATTTTGCCGCCGCCTGTCCGGCGGCCAAACGCTCGGCCCACGCCGGGCCGCAACTGGCGGGCATGCGGCGAAGCAGAACCCACAGCGCGATTCCGGCGGCTGTCATGGCCAGCGACGTGTACTGGTTGTGCGTCAGGACGCCCTCGAGCAGATTGTGCGGATTGTCGTCCCGGATGGCCTCGAGCATGAACCGGGTGATGGGGTAAAACACGATCAAGAGGGCGAAGACCTCCCCCTCGCGCTTCCGCAGGCGGTAGAACAGCGACAGGATGCCCGCCAGCAGCAGGGCGTTGATGATGCCGAGGGCCTGGGCGGGCTTGACCGGCAGGGCGGCGGTCCGTCTGGCCAGCGCGATCTCGTCCGCCTGGAGATACGCGTTGGCCTTGTCCGCCTCGTCGCCGGTGAGGTCTCCTTCGCCGCTGGTGTCGAACAGGTCCAGCAGGACTTCCCGTCGCTCGGTGGAGTAGGCCTGAAACTCGGCGAAGGTCAGCATCCCGTCGCGAGGCGTCCGGATACGGCCGTCGGCGGACAGCACGGGCCTGTCCGCCGACAGCGCCTCGTCCCAGTGCTCGCTGCCGGCCAGCAGGCCGTCGCCGGCAGCCAGGCCGCGCAGCCACTCGTCATGGTCCAGCCGCCCGTCGGTCCCGGCCAGGGCGTCGAACAGCGGGCGGGCATCGGCCTCGCTGCGCATATCGACGCCCACCTGGTCGTTCTTCAGCAGCCCATGCAACTCCCGCGGGGCGTGCA
>CAZVEV010000018.1:0-10952 GCA_964625865.1 uncultured Planctomycetaceae bacterium
GACCCCATTTTCAACCCGCCCGTGTTCCTACACTTCCAGAACGTCGCTGAGAGATAGCAGACAGGAGGCAGTGTAACATGTTCAAGAACGTGGTTTATGCAACGATTGCGGCATTAGTTCTCCCGATGACGTTGTCCACAGCGATGGCACTTCCGATATTCACCGAACAGGGCTTTGAAAACGGCGGGTCGCCGACGATGGGCGCCAACTATGCGGAACCCGGTCACGCCACAAAGGTCGTGAATACACTGTCGGCGGGTGTATGGCACATGCGAACCATCAATGCCGGGCAAGAGGGATTCACGTTGGAGGACAAGGACTCCTACAAGGGGTATACCAGCGTGCCGGCCGGCGTAAGCGGCGAGCAGTTCATCACCGGCTCACGCGGCAACAACTACCGCGGATTATTCCAGTATGTCCAGGACAACAAGGCCACTACCGGTGAGATTACCGCGACCGTTGATTACTGGGTACACGAGCTGAATGCTGCCGACCCGGTCGCCGGAACCGGCCAGATCGGTTTCGAGATCGTCGCGTTTGATGATGCGACCACGGTTTCCGTCGACTTGGGCGGTCAAGCCGACATCTTCTTTGGATCCGGCTTCATCAGCACCGGCGGGACGTATCAAACGGTGAATGTCGTGGATGCAGCGACCGGGTTCCAGGAATGGGAGGTCACGCTGGACCTCGGGGCGAGCGGCTACAACTACATTGGCGTCGCCATCGCTACCTCGCTCACTGGTCTGAATCCGTACGGCGGTACAAACGGCCACACCGCCAGCTTCGACGATGTTTCTATCATCCCCGAGCCGGCCACCTTCGCCCTCGCCGCGGTCGGCCTGCTGGGGTTCCGGCGGCGCAGAGCCTGTCGGTAGACCCTGAGCTTGTCGAAGGGAGCTTGTCGAAGGGAGCGTGTCGAAGGGCAGGCGGGCGTAGACGCAAGGCCGGCATCACGAGACAGACGCGCCGGATCGCGAGCACGCACAGGCGAAATCCTTTTCGTTTTTCGCTTGACCCGGGCGACTGAATGTGATAATATGTTGCTAGAGTCTGGAGTTGGCGAGGTCATCTGGACGTCAGATGTTTCACCTGAACAGTTGCATGAGGAGTTGATGTGATGACAAATCGAATGATCGTCGTATTACTGGCGGCGGGAATGATCACAGCGATGGGTGTCGGTTCCGCCGGCGCTGCGACGGTGAGCGTTGCCGGTACGATCCCCACTGTGGACGGCGCCGACATCGCCAATGACAGCGGTGCGGCCGATGCCGGCGGCGACGAGGGCCACATGTGGGGTAACCGGCCGCATCAGGGGCAATCGTTCGTAACCGGATCCAACGTCCTGGGCTACAAGCTCAATGCGGTGACCATGAAGAACCGGAACAACAGTGTCACGAACGGCCCGACTTTCAATGTCGTGGTCGGGACGCTCACGGCAGACGGCGCGAAGTGGGTCCTCACCCAGATCGGGAGCACGGAGACCGGTGTCGCGCCGGACTACAACACTACTACTAAGAGTTACATCACCTTTACCTTCGACACGCCGCTTACCCTCAACGCGAACACGACCTACGGGTTCCTCTGGGGCTCGAATGGTTCGGGTTTCGTCACGGCAAACAACCTGGACGACAACACCTATACCGGCGGGACAGCCCTCAGCAGCGGTGACGACAATGTGCCGGATCTCGACGATGTACTGCTCAGGAATGTGGATCGCGTCTTCCACCTCGATCTGACGGTCATCCCCGAACCGACCACCCTCGCCCTGGCCGCCGTCGGTCTGCTGGGGCTGCGACGGCGTCGTAGATCCTGAGCTTGTCGAAGGGCAGGCGCGCATAGACACTATCACAATGCAGACGCACCACGGGGCGGCCCTTTATCAGGTCGCCCCGTTTCATTGACGTGGGGACATTGCTCGTGGTCCGCATGTTGACGGGCGGCGGCTGGGTCGATAGGTTTCGGGTATGCCTCTTCCCGCCGGTATCGATAGCAGGGGAGCGTCGCTCGTCTGGGCGATTGCGGCCGTGCTGGCGTGGTGCGGTTCGGCGGGAGGGGCGTACAAGGCCGTCACGCCGCGCCGGAAACTCGCCCCGGGCGAGGTCGCGGTCAGCAGGCCGGGCAACTTCGACAAGGCCAGCACCACCTACGTCCTGACCGCCGACATCTCCAGCGCGACCAGCCCGATCTTTCTGGGCAAGGACGTGACGCTCGACCTGAACGGGCACACCGTCACCTACGCCGCCGGAGGCTACCACCACGTGACGAACCACAGCTTCGAGAAGGGCCTGACCGGCTGGGACGTCTCGAAGGCCCCCGACGCCGTCGCGAAGGACATGACCATGATCCACCCGCTGGTCGGACGCAACGTCTGCGTCCTGCCCCAGGGACAGGAACTCGTCTCGTCGTATGTCACGCTTCCGGTCGCCGGCCGGTCGTATTACGCCATGGTCGCCGTCGCCGATCGGCGCAGCCGCGTCAGCGTGTTCGTCGACGACGCGAAGGGCAGGCCCGTGCGGTGCGAGTTCCGCTTCGGGTCCAACGTGCGACAGACCTGCCCCGAGCTGAACCGTTCGCCCAAGCTGGGCGGTGGCGTGGTCTTCGCCCTCCTGCACGGCCTGCCGGCTGGGAAGTACCGCATCCGCGTCAGGGCCGTCCAGGGCCAGGCCGTCATCGACGAGGTGGACATCCGCCCCGCGATGGACGTGGGGGTGAGCATCATCGAGAAGACCCGCCCGTGGGCGTACTACAAGTGCATCCTGGACGGCGATGCGTGCGCGTTCTTCGACTACACCGCCAAGGGGACCGCGGGCACGCCCGTCGACTCGGTGGCGCGCGTCAGCGGGGCGGGGACCGTCACGATCCGCAACGGCACGATCCGCAGCGGGTGTGTGGGCATCCGCTCGTGGGGCGTCCAGTCGACGGCCCGAGGCGTCAAGGTCGTCCTGGACAACGTGCGATTCCAGGCGGCGGGCATCAACACCAACGCTGCAAGCGTCGCCTTCGGCGTGATGAAAGACTGCCGCGTCGAGATCGACACGCCCTGGATCATCGACCGCCACCGCCGCGACTCGGCCGTCGTGTTCTGGGGCGACAAGGCAAGCGAGATCGCCGACAACGAGTTCCTCGGCGGGCAGGGGTGTCTGACCATTCGCGGGGACGGCACGCGGGTGGCCGACAACCTGTTCGTCAACGATCAGCGCGTGACGAACCACTACTGCCTCTCGCTCGACGCCCACCGGGCGGAGGTCTGCAACAATCGCTTCCTCCCGAAGCGCGGGGCGGGCATCTACATCTACAGGCACCGCGACAACACCGTGCACGACAACACGTTCCGGATCGTCGCCTCGCCGCCGATCAATGAGTACAGCCGCTCGGACTACAGCGTCAGCGCCGTTCGCATCAGCGACTACAACGCCGCCAAGGGCAGTGCCCGCGGCTGGTGCGAGGGCAACCGGATCCACCGGAACACGATCCACGTCGTCGGGCGCGACATCCCCGGCGCCAGCCCGAAGTACGAGCCGATGGCCTACGGGTTCTTCATCAGCGTCGGCGGGGGGGTAAACACGATCACCGACAACGACATCACCGTCGAGCACCGCAACCCGGAATCGAAGACCGCCGGGGCCTACGCGTTCTACATCGGCGGATCCAACCAGGGCGGCGTGATCCACGGCAACCGGATCACGACCAACGTCACGCCGTTCTGGATCTCGAACCGCTACGGGGCGGCGAGCAACGTGCTGATCTACGGCAACACGATTACCCGGGCCAGGGGGGCCGGCAAGGTCGTCCCGTTCAGGCTCGGCTACTGGAAGCTCCCGAGCAAGAACGTCGGGCTATACTCGAACCGGCTGGTCGGGATGGATTTCGGCGTGACGATCAGCGACCACACCACGGGATACGTCTCCCAGTACGCCTTCGGCTGGACGCTGACGGTCCGCGCCGTCACCGGCGCCGAAGTAGTCGTCACCGACGAGGCCGGCAAGACCGTCCGCCGCGGCCGGGCCGACTCCCGCGGCCTCTACGTCGCGCGCCTCCCCCAGTTCACCGCCGTCGGCCGCAAGCAAACCGACTGCTCCCGATACGTCGTCGCCTCCGGCCGGCGCAAACAAACCATCACCATGACAGCCGACCGCACGGTGACGTTACGGTAGCGGTAGGGCGTGCAACTCGTTGCACGCGGGCAGGGCTGCTTGTTAGTACCGCGTGCAACGAGTTTCACGCCGTGCGGATGTCGACAGTTTCCCCTCTCCTGGTCGCGCCGACTATGCCCGTTTCCGCTTCCGGGCCTCCTGGCGTTCTTTGGCCTTTCGGGCCTTCTCGGCCTGCTCGGCGTTGTAGCGTTTGATCGCCTCATCCACGCGCTTGGGCCAGACGAATCTCGGCGCCCTGGCCGGGTCGTAGCCCTTCAGGTGGGGCTGGTCCAGCCGCTTGACCGCGGGGGTGTAGGTCCACGTGCTCTTGCGGAAGGCCTCGTCCAGGAAGGCCGCCAGTTCGGGCATGTGCTGGCGGACCTGCTGACGCGTGTTGATCTGCGTGGCCGGCTTGCCCTTGGCGCCAACACGTGCCAGCCCCCCCGCGCGGTTGCAGTTCAGCCACGACTGGACGCCCTCGGCCCAGAACTCGCCGTAGGTGGTCATCCCGTATCCGCGGAACCGCCCGGTGGCCTTGGTCTTGGCGTACAGGGCCTTCAGGCGCGTGTTGAACGTCTTGTCCAGTTGCGCCAGGCCCCCGTGGACGCCGTGGGCAAACTCGTGCAGGAAGATGCTCTCCCCACGGTAGATGTCGCCGGGAAAGCCCAGGATGTTCTCCTCGGCGCACGTGACGGGGTTGCCCCCCAGCCCGCGGGCACGCTTGTCCTACCAGGGGGACATCTTGCGCGTCTCGGGCATGTCGGTGGTCATCTCGGTATACGCCATCACCGTGATGTAGACGTTCCGGCGGACCAGGTCGGCCAGTACGTCCGGGCGCGTCGCGAGCATCTTGCGGACCAGGTAGGCGACCTCCTTCATCGCGTAGTTAGAGACCTTGGGCGAGCTGACGATCAGCAGCCCGTCGACGGTGATGACCTTGGTGTAAAACGGATCGAGCTTGCGAGTGACCTCCTTGGCCGGCAGGGGCTTGACCGCGCCGACCGGGGCGGTCTCGGCGGCCGGACTCGCACAGGAGGCGATCAACAGGGCGCCCGCCAGCAGGACAGCGGCGGCACGGGGCGTGGTCAGACAAGGAGGTTTCATGACAGTGATTGTAAACCGCCTCCCGCGCCGCCCGCAATGCCGCCGCCCACGCGAACGAACAGTCCCTTCCCTGGCGCGTCAGGGCAAAGCCGCGGCGTGTCGCCGCGGTGCCGTTTCCGTGCGAATGAGACGAACTTCTTTCTCGCATGGAATCGAATACACATCGCGTACGAAGGGAACGGTACCCGGCTCTCGGAACGGCTCTGCTGTGCTCAGCCAGACCCTCTGGCACGCACGAGGAAGCGGCCTAAACGACGAACGGAGCCTCGGAGGGGTAAGGGGTCGTTTTCTCGGTCGAAGGCGGCCAAGGGGCTTGGCCGCCCTTGGCGGGGGTGCCACGGCCCGGCAACGGACTTGTGTGCTTCGGGACGGGCGATATGATGGCGGGTCGGCGTGGGGTTGAACAGGATGGACTGACTATGAAGAGACTCGTTATCTGCGTGTCGTTGGTGATGGGGTCGTTGACGGCCTCCGGGGCCCCTACAGACACCGAGGCGATCAAGGCCGACATGGCGCTGTTCACCGACGCCAGTTGCAGCCGCCTCAAGAGCGGTGTGCGGGAGGCGGACCTGGCCCGGTTCAGAAGCACGCTGCTCAAGACGGTGGCGTCCGGGATGCTGGCCGGGACGTATGACAGGACGTACCGGGCGGCGAGCTACGAGGCCTATCCCTCGCCGCGCCAACTGGGCAGGGAACTGAAGCTGGGCAGCGGCTTCAGCCGTTATGAGAATATCACGGGCATCTGTCTGGACGCGGGGCAGAACGTGGTCTTCGTGGGCGATACGGGGGGCAAGACGCTTTCGCTGCTGATTCCGTACTGGATGCGCAAGCCGCCCAAGGGCGTCAGGCCCTCGAAGGACCCCAACGGATGGGGCCTGCACCGGCAGACCGTTCGGCTCCGCGAAGGCCTGAACGTCATCGACGCCAAGAGGGGGGGCAATGTGTATGTCAGCTACTTCGACGACAACGCCGCCAGGGCGCCCAAGGTGACCGTTCACTTCCCGACGGGCAAGGTGAACGGCTTCTTCGATGCCTCGAAGCACACCAACGCGGACTGGGACCGCCTGCTGGACCGCGCAGTCAACCCCATCATGGACGCCCGGGGCAAGCATATCCAGGTCGCCTATCCGGTGGAGTGGTTCAAGGTGTACACGCGCGGCAAGGGGGTGGAGTTGATCAGGAACTATGACGCCATGCTCCGCCATCACTACACGCTGATGGGGCTGGTCAAGTACAAGAAGGTGCCCCGCAACCGCATCCTGGCGCGCGTGAACTTCAACTACTACATGTTCCGCGACGGCGACGGCGTGGCGTACCTGGGCAACAGGGGGACGATGCGGATGGTGGCCGACCCGAGCGTGGTGATCAAGGGCGACCCCTGCTGGGGGTTCTGCCACGAGGTCGGCCACGTGCTCCAGATGCGCCCGCAGATGACCTGGGGCGGCATGACGGAGGTGAGCAACAACATCTTTACGATGTATACGGTCGGCAAGATGGGCAACGCCAGCCGTCTCAAGCGACAGCGGAACTACGCCTCGGCGCGCAAACGCATCATCGACGCGCGTCCCAGGATATCCTACCTGGCCGTCAAGGACGTCTTCGACCGCCTCGTGCCGTTCTGGCAGCTCCACCTGTACTTCTCGCGAAACGGCAAGCCGGACTTCTATGCCGACGTCATGGAGCAGATGCGCCGCCGCCCGCACGCGGGCCATGGGAACGACTCGATTCGCAACCAGTTCGAGTTCGTCAAGATCTGCTGCGACGTAGCGAAGCTGGACCTGACGGAGTTCTTCGACAAGTGGGGCTTCTTCTGGGTCGGGTCCCTGGCGGTGAAGGACTATCGCACGTACCAGTACAGAATCACCCAGCAGATGGTGGACGAGACCAGGTCGTACATCGCGAAGAAGAAGTACCAAAAGCCGACCGTGGACATTACCCTGATCGACGATTGAGGAATAACGGGCCCGGGGGCGGTCTTGTCACGGGGGGGCGAGTCGGTAGAATCGTCGAGGCGGACCATGACGGTCGTGAACCGAAATCCGTTTCGGACTTCCCCGGTAGACGAGGAGATGATCACAGATGGCCCAGATGAATGAGAACTGGTCGAGGAGGACGTTCCTCACGTCGGCGTCTCTTGGCGTGATGGCGGCCGCAGGGCGACTGGCGGGGGCCGGCCGCACCGCGCGCCCGCGCGCCTGCAATATCGTCCTGATCGTTGCCGACGACCTGGGCTATGCTGAATTGGGCAGCTACGGGCAGAAGAAGATCCGCACGCCGCATCTGGACCGCCTGGCGGCCCGGGGGATGCGGTTCACGCAGGCCTACTCGGGCAACGCGGTGTGTGCTCCGTCACGCTGCGTGCTGATGACGGGGCGCCATCCGGGCCATGCGTTTATCCGCAGCAATCGCGAACTCAAGCCCGAGGGACAGCACCCGATTCCGACCTCCCAGGTCACGGTGGCCGAGTTGCTCAAGCGGCGCGGCTATGCGACGGGGGCGTTCGGCAAGTGGGGCCTCGGCGGGCCCGGCAGCACGGGGGATCCGATCAAGAAGGGCTTCGACCGTTTCTTCGGTTACAACTGCCAGCGCCATGCCCACAGCTACTACCCGTCGTACCTCTGGAGCGACGACAAGCGGGTCCCGCTGAACAACGACCCGCCCGTGCCCGGTCACGCCTCGCTTCCCAAGGGCGCCGATCCTGCCGATCCGGCCAGCTACGACCGGTTCAAGGGCAAGGACTACGCGCCGGATCGCATCAACGCCCGCGCGCTGGCGTTCATTCGCGCCAACAAGGACCGCCCGTTCTTCTGCTACTATCCGACGGTCATCCCGCACGTGGCCCTGCACGTGCCCGACGAGGACCTCAAGCCCTACCTCGCGCTGAAGTGGACCGATCCGCCGTTCACGCGAGGCAAGGGATACGGCTACACGCCCCACTTCACCCCGCGGGCGGCCTACGCGGCGATGATTACGCGGCTGGACCGGTATGTGGGCAACGTCCTGAAGCTGCTGGACGAGTTGAAGCTGACCGACAGCACGATCGTGATCTTCAGTTCGGACAACGGTACGACGCACCTGAAGCTGGAGGTCGATTACGACTTCTTCGCCAGCGTCGGTCCTCTTCGCGGGCTCAAGGGCTCGCTGTACGAGGGAGGCATTCGCGTACCGATGATCGTCCGCTGGCCGGGCAAGGTCACTGCGGGCTCCACGAGCGACCGGGTGGTCGGCTTCGAGGATATCCTGCCCACGCTGGCGGAAATCGCCGGCGCCGGTGACGACGTGCCCAACGACGTTGACGGCATCAGTTTCGCCGCGACGCTACGGGGCCGCACCCAGCCCGCACGGGACTTCCTCTACCGCGAGTTTCCCAGCTACGGCGGGCAGGTTTCGGTGCGGATGGGCAAGTGGAAGGCGATTCGTCAGAAGCTGCAGCGCAAACCCGACGCGCCGATCGAACTGTACGACCTCGCGGCGGACGTCGGCGAGTCGAAGGATGTCGCGGGCGACCATCCGGACATCGTCGCCAAGGCCCGCCGCATCATCGCCCGGCAGCACGTACGGTCGGACCTGTTCCCGATCAAGGCCCTCGACGGGCCGAAGAAGAGATAGCATCGTGCAATGGCGGCCGGAATGAGATAAGGAACGAGACCGTGTGCGGGATCTGCGGGATAATCGACTGGGATGAGCCTCGTATCGACGAGCGGACGCTCGAGCGGATGCGAGATGTCATGCTCACGCGCGGGCCCGACGGCGCCGGCGTGCACGTCGAGCCCAATGCGGGCCTCGCCCATCGTCGACTGGCCATCATCGATCTTTCTGAGGCCGGCCGGCAGCCGATGTGTAACGAGGACGAGTCGGTCTGGCTTGTCTACAATGGCGAGATCTACAACTTCCAGGAACTCAGGGGGGACCTCGAGGCCGCCGGACACCGGTTTCGCTCGCACACCGACAGCGAGGTGCTGATTCACGGCTACGAGCAGTGGGGCCTCGACGGACTTGTCGGCCGCATACTGGGCATGTTCGCCTTTGCGCTGTGGGACCGCAGCCGGCGAGAAGTCCACCTGGTGCGGGACCATCTGGGGCAGAAACCGCTGTTCTACCGCCTCGACGGCCGCCGACTGACCTTCGCCAGCGACATCAAGTCCATCCTCGAGGACGGTGGGGGCCGGCCCGCCATCGATTATCGTGCCCTCGATGAGTTCCTCTACTATGGCGTCATATCGCAACAGCGAACCATCTTCAGCGGCATTGACAAGCTTCCGCCTGCCCACACGGCGACGTTCACTGAGTCCGGCATCCGGCTTGACAGGTACTGGTCCCCCGACTTGGCCCGGAAGGAGGCCAAGAGTCCCGAGCAGTGGCTTGAGGGCCTCGACCACCATCTCCGTGTGGCGGTCAAGCGCAGGCTGATCTCGGACGTGCCACTCGGAGGCTTTCTCAGCGGCGGGGTCGACAGCTCCGTGGTCTGCGCGCTGATGAGTGCCGTTGGCGATGACGTGCCCCGGACCTTCTCCGTTGGTTTTGACCAGGCCCCGCGGTGGGACGAAAGGCCCTACTCCAGAACCGTCGCAAAGACCATCGGCTCGGAGCACACGGAGCTTGTTGCCCAGCCGGATACGATGGCCGACCTGTCGAGAATCGTTTGGCACTATGGCGAGCCGTTCGGCGACTCGTCCATGATCCCCACCTACATGATCGCTCAGCAGGCCCGCAAGCACGTGACCGTCGTGCTGACCGGCGACGGCGGAGATGAAGCCTTCGCCGGTTACAGCCGGCATCTTCGGGCCACCCGTGACCGGCGACTGGCCTGGCTGACGCCGGTTGTACGCAAAGGACTCGTGCCCCTGGTTTCACGGGCCATCCGGTGCGTTGCGCCCGCGACCCTGTTCGCCCGCAATTTCGACATGTCAGCCAGGTATCTCAGCGGACACTGGTCATCGGTTGCTACCGACACCACCTGGTTCGACGGGCAGAGGAAGCGGCTCTACAGCCCCCGGATGATGCGTCAGCTCGACGGGTATCACCCGCTGCATTCGCAACGCGAGTTCCTTCAGTCACTGGCGGGTCCGACCAATATGGATCGAGCGATGGAGTACCTGATGCTCACGACCCTGCCCAACGACTACCTGGTCAAGGTGGACGTGGCCACGATGGCCCACTCGCTCGAGGCCCGAAGCCCCTTCCTCGACGTGGACCTGATCGAGTTCGCCGCAACCGTCCCGTCTGAGATCCTCACCGAAGGAGGGTGCGCCAAGGCCCTGCTGAAACGCTACGCCGCCACGCTCGTGCCCCGCGAGGTCATCTACCGGAAGAAACAGGGATTCGCGATTCCCATTCGCCAGTGGTTCCGCGATCAGTTGGCGGCCCCCATCCGGGCGCTGCTCCTTTCCGAGCAGGCGCTGGCCAGGGGGTACTTCGACCCCAAGGCCGTCAAGAGAACGCTTGACGAGCATATCGGCGGCAAGCGGAATCACGCGTCCCGCCTGTGGGCCCTGCTGGTGCTGGAGATATGGCACCGGCTGATGATAGACCAGACCCTCAAGCCGGGCGATGAGGTCTTTGCGTCCTGATTCCCCCGGCCCCGGGGTCGGCGAGATACCTGCACCCGAGTGCATCATGGGGCTGGCCACTTCAGTGGCCAGCACGGGACCGGAGGTCCCGAAGACTCCAATGCGGGTGCCGGGGGGGGTGGGCAGAAGACGACCACACGAGAGC